>QHXD01000711.1:2208-6952 GCA_003223895.1 Acidobacteriota bacterium | reverse complement strand
CATTAAACCTTTCAAGTTTGGGAGTTTGAAAGATGGAAATCCTGCTCAAAAGACTGAAATGGACTCTCGTGGTCCTGGCGCTTGTGGTGAACGTCACGCTCGGCCAGGCGCAGACGTTGTCGCAGGCAGGTACGACCGAAATCAATGCGCTCCTGCAGCTCGCAGTGGAGCAGGGAACTGTGCCTGGCGTTGTGGCAATCGTCGCGAACAAAAATCAGATTCTCTATCACGCCGCCTTCGGACTGCAGGATGTTGGCAAGCGGAAGGAGATGGCGAAGGACTCCATCTTCCGGATCGCCTCGATGACCAAGCCGGTTACCTCGGTTGCCGTCATGATGCTCCAGGATGAAGGCAAGCTGAGGGTGGACGATCCGGTATCGAAATATCTGCCGGCGTACAAGGATCGTGAGGTCATCGCAACCTACGACGAAAAGGAAGCAACGTACACAACCCGGAAATCTTCGAGGGAGATTCTGATCCGGCACTTGCTGACGAACACGTCCGGTTTCGCCTATGGATTCTCAAACACCACCGTGTTTCGGCTGCAGGAGAAGACCGGCAAACAACCCGAAGAATTCGCTCTTCTGTACGACCCGGGCACGCGTTGGACCTACTCAAGCAGCACGAAGATCCTCGGGCAGGTGGTTGAGAAGGTGAGTGGCATGCATCTGGACGAGTTCTTCAGCGAACGCATATTCAAGCCGCTCGGCATTCAGGAGACGTCCTATGCCGTTTCGGCGGAGAAAGTCGATCGCGTTGTGACGACGCATCGCAGGGAGAAGGGTTCGCTGGTGGAGACGCCCAATCCGGAAAAGATCGCTGCGCCTGTTGCCGGCGACGGCGGTCTTAATTCGACCGCGGCAGACTACATCAAGTTCCTTCAAATGTTCCTGAATGACGGAAAGGCGCCCGGCACGACAATCCTGAGCAGGAAAGCCATTCAAGCCATGACTAGAAACCAGATCGGCCCGGTCGTTGTGGAGACGCAGCCGGCCGCGGATCCGCTACGAACGAATCCCTTTCCGATCGGAGCCGGCCGCGACAAGTTCGGTTTCGGATTTCAAATCACGACATCGAACAAGGAAAATCCCAATCTGCGTGCCCCGGGCAGCTATACGTGGGCGGGAATTTTCAACACGCATTTCTGGGTCGATCCGAAGCGCAAAATTGCAGCAGTTATCCTGATGCAGCAGCTTCCGTTCTATGACGATGGGAGTATGAAGTTGTATCAGGCGTTCGAAGAGACCATCGGGCGCAACTTGCGCTGACGAAGACTGTCCAGGCTCAAGGCTCCAGGACCCGCAGCCACAATATAGAGGAAGAAGAAGCAATACAGAACGGTTATCTCTCCTCCGTTCAGCAGCGGCCAGAAGTTTTGCGGGCCGTGAGTTCTGAAATAGGCGACCGCCATCTCACCGCAGAGGATAAACGCGGCCGGACGCGTGAACAGGCCTACCAGCACCAGTGTTCCAAAAACGATTTCGATCCACCCGGCAACCTGCAGCAGCGGTGGCCAGGCGAACGGAGGAATTGTCGGCGGGTAACCGAGTGTTTTCTGGGTTCCATGGGAAATGAAATTAAACATGGCCACGATCCGCAAAAGACCCAGCAGAAGCGGCGCCCAGCTCGGAAGCAACATATTTAGATTAGCCATACCGGTTGCAATTTGCGAAAGCGTTCGAAACGTGGGTCTTGTCTGAGGGAATCCAATTTCGGATCGACGTCCAGCAGGCACAAGTTTATGGAATTCTCCTCACGGGCACGCTCGAGTTCCTCGAAAGCCACGTTCCGTTGTCCGAGCGCGTCGTAGAGCAGCGCGTGCGAATCTGTTCGATTTCTCGAAGGATCTCGAGGGCCTCACCATGCCGTCCATTCTTCGCGAGACATGCGCCTTCGAGCGGCCGGAGCCATAGGAGATCGGGAGACATCATGAACGCCCGCCTGTATTGGGCCAGCGCTTCGTCCGTCCGGCCCGAGTATTCCAACGCCTGAGCATAAAAGGTTCGGCCGAGTTGGATGTATGGATGGAGCTCTACAGCCCTGATGCCGCAATCGACCGCCAGACCGAATTCGCGCCGGAAAAAGCGCACGGAAACCTCTGCGGCCGGCAACAAGGGCCACAAAGGATCGGCCTTGTCTCCCTGCGCAAGAATATCGATGGCATCGTCGAAGCGTCCGGCGGCCACGTAGAGCATCGAGAGGCATACGTACGCCCTCGTTAATGTGGGTTTTTCCCGCATTGCTTTGAGGAATTCCGACTCCGCCTCGGCGAAGTTTCTCTCGATCATGTGCAGCCCATGACCGCGGAGTGTTCGCAGTTCCGGTGTCCAGCCACTCAATGCCACGGCGTGGCCGTGCGAATCCAGGAAGCGCTCGTACATGTCGCGGGGCGGGCGCATGGCGTGCGACGCGAGCGTCAGGTAGCAGGTGGCCAGTCCTTCGTGCGCCTGAAAATCTCCGGCGTCGTTCTGAGCCGCCTGTCGAAAGCATGCAAGGGCTTTTTCGAATCCTTCGCGAGTGCAGCGCTTCCAGAAATGCCAGCCCTTTCTGATGAGATCTTCGGATCTGGGCATATCCAACCGATAGCCCACCTTCGGGCGATGGATGATCCAGAGGCCAAATTCCTGTAATGCCTTTTTTACTTCTCCCACCGTCACGTCCACGGTGTGCTTGGATACAAAGGTGCCGTCCCAGGCTTCTGCGATCATGCCCTGGTAATCCACATATTGCCCCCTGTTTTGAATGAGGGCTTTCAACGCGCGAAATGCCTGCGGTCGCAGGGCGAGTTCGGCACCGTCACGGAGCACCCGGTTCGTGGCCAGATCTACCGAAAACGGTCCAATGTCAACTTGCCGTACGAAGGACTGAATGTCGTCATTGGTTCTTAAATGTTGGCGCATGCTCCGACCTCAGGGGGTGTGCGAATTATATTCCGAGCCCGAGCTTTTTGACGTTTTTTTGATTTCCGGATGCGTTCCGTAGGGGATAGATTCGCGCTAAAGAGAAAGGGGATGGCATGAAATCGCAAAGATTCATTTGTTGGCAATTCGTTGTCGCTCTGCTGCTGACCCTATGGATTCCGTCGTTGATGGCTCAATCTGCGGGTACGGGAGCGCTTACTGGGACAGTCACAGATTCAACCGGCGCAGTCGTTCCCGGTGTCACCGTGACGGCGACCAACACCCAAACGGGGCTGGAGCGCACGACCACTACAGTCGAGGATGGCTCGTACAGGTTCACTCTATTGCCGCCTGGCACCTACCGGGTGAGATTTACGAATGCCGGATTCAAAACGGCGGAGGTCCCGTCGGTGACAATCAACGTTACCGAGACGCCCGTTCTGAACCGCGTACTCGAGGTCGGCGGGCAGGCTGAAGTGGTCGAAGTCCAAGCTCAGGCGGAAGTGCTGCAGACTGCGACGTCCACGCTGGGTACTACCGTCGACAACCGCAGCATCAACAACCTGCCGCTCACCAGCCGGAATTACACCCAGATTCTCGGCCTCTCCGCCGGCGTGTCCGCTGACTTGAACAACGGGGCCGCATTCGGAAGAGGTACGCAGAATGTGAGCGTCAATGGATCCAGGCCGGACCAGAACAACTATCAGATGGATGGAGTTTCCATCGTCAACGCTGCTGCCGGCAACTCTTCGGCCCAGGATTTCGGCATCTATACCGGACTTGGAATCCCCAACCCGGATTCGATTCAGGAGTTCAAGATCCAGACTTCTACATATGACGCCAGCTATGGGCGGAATCCGGGAGCCAACGTCAACCTCGTCACGAAGACCGGCTCGAACGAGTTCCACGGGACGCTGTTCGAGTTCTTCCGCAACGAAGCGCTCAATGCCAACGACTTCTTCTACAATCGCAACCGCCTCCCAACTCAGGCCAAGAAACAGGTGCTGAAGCAGAATCAGTTCGGCGGTTCATTCGGCGGCCCTGTCAAGAAGGACAAGCTGTTCTTCTTCGGCAGCTATCAAGGCACTCGTCAGCGCAATGGTGTTGCCGCTGAGGGCACCTCCAACGCGTTCCTCTATCCGATTCCCGCCGGCGACCGAAACGCGCCCGGTTTCCAGGCCGCCCTCGGCGCGGCGCTGTGTCCGGCGAATCGTGGATTCAATTTTTCGTATCTGGCGCTGTCAGGTCCCATGCAGGTTGCCTGCGACGGGTCCAACATCAATACGGTCGCGCTGAACATCCTGCGAGTCAAGAATGCCGACGGCAGCTATTACATTCCCGGCTCGACCAATGGCGGCATCCAGAATGTTCTGTACAGCCAGCCCGCGAAATATACCGACAATCAGTACGTCGGCAATGTGGATTTGCTCGCGACCTCCAAGCATACCCTGGCAGGGCGGTTCTTCTACACCAAGAATCCGCGGGAACAGACTGTCGGGGGCGGCCAGCTGCCCGGCTGGAACAATAATCAGGTCTACAGCAACGTGTTTTCCGTCGTGAAGCTCACGTCCGTGCTGACGCCTAACTTTATCAACGAACCCCGCGTGTCCTTTCATCGAAACGTGGCCAGCCAGAGCGACACGCTGCCGTACACAAACCAGCAAATCGGGTTGAAGGGGATGATTCCAGAGCAAACGCTGCCGCCTGTCATACTCATATTCGGTGCATTTAATATCGGGGGCACCCTCGGCCCTTCGAACAGTCCGGACACGCAATACCAGGTTGCGGATCAGATTTCCTGGGTCAAGGGCAAGCACACCATGCGGGCCGGATTCGAAGCCGAA
>QHXD01000711.1:0-2134 GCA_003223895.1 Acidobacteriota bacterium | reverse complement strand
CCGTCCAACTGACACGACCTGCTCGGCAACAAACCCCGGGGACACCAACGGTGGGCCGGCGAGCAACATGTTTTTCTGTCTGTTCTGCGTGCGCAGCGGGCCGAATGGGATCATCCACGGTTATCGCATGACCAATATGAATTCGTTTTTCCAGGACGACTGGAAGGTCAATTCCCGGTTGACGCTGAACATGGGAGTACGCTGGGAGCACGACGGGACGCTCGGTGACAAATACGGAAACCTCACTAACCTCTGGCCTAGCGACATAGCGACTGTACCTGTGCCTCCTGCTGCGCCCGGCACGTCACGGGCAGCATTCGTGGGGTACGTGGTGCCGAAGAACTTCCTCGATCATTATCCAGCTCCCCCGGATGGCGTGCGGGTACATGAGAGCAACTTCCCAAGCAAGAACGGTATTCCGTGGAAAGGCTTCGGACCGCGCGTGGGGTTTGCGTGGACGCCCATCCCTAACGGGCGCCTGGTGATACGCGGCGGGGGCGGCATTTTCTATGACCGGATCGGCGGCGACAAGTTCGTTCATGCCGTGCAGGAAGGCAAGCCTTACGCGGATACCATCAGCTACGGCTTTGGGTCGAGCAATCCCTACAGTCTCCAGGCGCCCTTCCTGGAAAGGCCGCTGGCGTTTGCGCCCCGCTATTTCAACCCAGCCACCGGTGAGAGTTCCAATTTCAACTCGCCGTTTTACGAGACGATTCATTTGCCGCTGACCCGGCAGTACAACCTGGGCGTGCAGTGGGAATTCGCGCGGCAGTTTGTCCTGGATCTCGGTTACGTGGGAATGAGCGCGATCAACCAGGCCGTTTATAACCACAATATCAATACGGCGCTGCTGGCGAGCCCCACCAACCCCATGAACGGCGTCATCGGTAATTCAACGGCAAACATCAACTCACGGGTTCCGTATCTTGGCTTTCAGGCGAATGGATTGCAAGGCACGGAATATAACGGCGTCGCCAAGTACGACAGCTTGCAAGCAACCGTGAGGAAGCAATTCTCGCGCGGACTGAGCTTCCAGGGTGCGTATACCTGGAGCAAAGGCCTCTCGAACGTCGCGGTTGCCGGCACCGCGAACAGCAACCTCGCCAGCGACATGCGTCAGCAGTACGGACCTACTTCGTTCAATCGCCCACATCGATTCGTCGCGAATTACACGTGGGACCTGCCGCTGGGGCAGCCTGCCGGCGCTCTAGGCCAACTCGTGAAGGGCTGGTCCGTTTCGGGCACGACCGTTGCGCAGACCGGCACGCCGTTGACGATCCTCGATCCGGGAACTGGGACTGCGTACGGCACCTCTGGCAGCGACCCCAGCGTGGGACAAAGCCGGGCTCAACTGTGCCCGGGCGTCACGCACGACCAGCTTGGGACCTCAGGCAGTATCAAGCAGCGGCTGGGCGGCGCCAGCGGCGGGCCCGGATATCTGAACGCGAGCGGGTTTTGCGCCGCACCGACGGTTCCATTCGGAGTGCCCGATTTCTTTGGCGCGCTGCCAACCGAGTTTGGCAACTCCGGCGTCGGCATCCTGCTCGGTCCGGGGCAGTTCAACTGGGATATCGCTCTAACCAAGCTCACGCGGATCAGCGAAGCGCATACCGTGCAATTCCGGACGGAGTTCTTTAACGCATTCAATACTCCGCAATTTGCCAACCCTGCACTGGATCGAAGTGTGCCGGCTACCTTTGGAACGATCACCGCAACCTCGGCTAATCCGCGTATCATCCAGTTTGCGTTGAAGTATATGTTCTGAAGGGTAGGAAGAAGGAGATCCATCATGAAATGCAAAATGGTTGTTTCGGCGATATTAGTCCTGATGGTCCCGGTTGCGGCTTTGGCCGCCGATATCACGGGCACATGGACCGCTGCATTCGACACCCAGGTTGGCGTCCAAAACTACACGTATACCTTCAAGGTGGATGGGAGCAAGCTCACAGGCCGCGTTAAATCGCAGTTTTCGGACGGCGAGATCCTGGAAGGTACGATCAACGGAGACGACATCTCGTTCGTTGAGAATCTGACTTACGAGGGGATGCCGCTGCGTATCGTTTACAAAGGGAGGATCTCAGGAGACGAAATCAGACTGTCTCGCAATGTAGCAGACATTGCCACCGAAGAGGCC
>QHXD01000710.1 GCA_003223895.1 Acidobacteriota bacterium | reverse complement strand
TATACAGCCGTATTTTCTACAGCCTTAGCGATCATTGCTTTTGAAAATTGCTTTAGAAAATTTTCTATACATATTCCAAATCGGCGATTCCAAACTGCTGATTGCAGATCCGCCCTCCCTGGATTCGGCAAATATGTTGACGCCCTTTGCAAGGAGGGGAATACGCTGGTCCGTTACATCTAAGCAAAAAGATTTTTTTCAGGAGTGTCGATCCGGGCACTGGCCGTTCGATTACAGAAAGAGGGACAGATTTGTTGGCCGAAGTGTTGATACTTTCACGATATAAAACCTTAAGGCAGAAGGAGAAATGAAGCATGACACAGCCGGTTGCCCCGGCAGGGGCGAATACATGGATCCTGGGTACCCGCAAGGGAGCGTGGTCGATACGCCGGCCGACAGGCGGCGGCAAGCAGTTGCAGTTGGAAGAGCCCTGGTTCTTTGGTTGCCAGGTTCACCACGTGGTGCAGGATCCGCGCGGCGCCGGTACGATTCTGGCAGCCGTGCGCACCGGGCATCTTGGGCCGACCGTGTACAGATCCACGGATGACGGGCGTACCTGGAAGGAAGCCGAACGGCCTGCGCAATTTCGCGCCAAAGAAGAATATACCGACTCCAACCTGGCGGCTGACGATCCGCGGCGGCAGGGGCTCACGGTCGATCACGTGTTTTTTCTGGCACCGGCTCATGCAAGCCAACCGGGAGTCTGGTACGCCGGCGTCAGCCCGATCGGGCTCTTCAAGAGCGAGGATGACGGTGTGACCTGGAACGGCGTGCCGGGATTCAATGACAGCGCTATTCTGGCGAAGTGGTGCTACAACTTCGCTCCCGGCACTCCGGACGGCCCGAAATGTCACTCCGTGCAGGTGGATCCCGTCAACCCGAAGCGTATGATTCTCGGCCTCTCCGGTGGCGGCCTCTTTCTCTCGGAAGATCAAGGCGGCTCCTGGCGGCCCGTGAACGGCGGCGTGGCCATGGACTTTGCGCCTCCTAAAGAGGATGGCAGCGAGTACGAGTTCGGCCACGATCCGCACGATGCAGTCATTCATCCCGCCAATCCGCGCCGCTGGTATCATCAGAATCACTGTGGCATCTATCGGCTGGATTGGAACGAAGAGGTTAAGGAACAGCGCTGGAAACGGATCGGCAACAACATGCCGAAGGAGATCGGCGACATCGGATTTCCGATGACCTGCCACCCGAAGGACGACAAGACCTGCTGGGTGGTGCCCATGGACGGCGGCACGGTCTGGCCGCGCACCAGCGTGGGAGGTAAGCCCACTGTGTTCCGCACTCGCGATGCCGGCGAGTCCTGGCAATGCCTGGATCGCGGGCTGCCATCGCGCGCCTGGTACACCGTTCTTCGCCAGGCGATGGCGCATAACGGAGGCACGCCTCTGGAACTGGCCTTTGGCACGACTTCAGGCGATGTGTGGGGAAGCGCTGACGAAGGCGATTCCTGGCAGAGCCTGGCCTCGGGTCTGCCGAAGATCATGTCAGTTACAGCGGCGCGTCTGAGCTGATGCCTGGCGTTCGGGTTCGCATGGCGCCGCTGCTCCACTCCTATACCGGCGGCCTCCGGGTGATCGAAATCGATGCTGCAAGTGCCACCAATGTTGGTGAAGTGATGGCCGCACTCGACAGCCGCTTCCCGGGTCTGGCCTTCCGTGTGATCGACGAGCAAGGCCATATCCGGCCGCACGTGAACATTTTCCTCGGCGAAGAGAAAGTTCTGGACCTTGCGACCCCCACTTCTCCCGGCAGCGAGATCTACATTGTCGGAGCGCTCTCCGGTGGGTGATATAGTACTAAACCATGCATGACGATCCTCCGAAGCAAGGGGAAGAGGCGCCGGACGAGTCATTCGCCGACATTCTAAATGAGTTCGAAAAGAGCACCAGGACGGCGCCCACCGCCAAAGGCAAAGGCAAAGGCCAGGGCAAAGGCAGAGGCAGGAGTAAGCCTGCCGCATCGCCGCTTCACGGAACTGTCGTCGGTGTGTCCGGCGACTTCATCCTGATCGACTACGGCGCGAAGTCGGAAGGCGTGATTCCCGCTGCCGACCTTCGTGATGCTGACGGCAATCTCAGCGTAAAGCGCGGCGACAGCTTTGACGTGGCGATCACCGGCTACAACAGCGAGGGCATGGCGACGCTTTCGCGCGTCACCGGTCCGCGTCCCCGCGATTGGGATGGACTGATGCGCGCGTTCGAAAACAAGGAAATCATCGCCGGGAGGGTCACTGCGTCTTTGAAGGGCGGCTTCAGCGTGGACGTGGGAACGCGCGCGTTCATGCCGGCTTCGCGCAGCGGTGCCCGCGATGCGGCGGAGATGGAAAAGCTGGTGGGCCAGGAGATCCGCTGCCGAATCATCAAGCTCGACGTCGATGACGAAGATGTAGTCGTTGATCGCCGCTCCGTGATGGAAGAAGAAGCCAGGCAAGTGCGGCAGAACACGCTCGCGAGCCTGGAGGAAGGAGCGGTGGTGCGCGGCACGGTGCGGTCTCTTGCCGATTACGGCGCGTTCATCGACATCGGTGGCGTTGACGGCCTGCTGCATGTGGGCGACATTTCCTGGAAGATATTGAAGGTCGACAAACAGGCCAGCAAGATTTCACTCGGCCTCAAGCAGATGTCTCCCGACCCCCTGGAACAGGCGCTTTCGACACTGAATCCGGGCGATCGCGTGACGGGCGAAGTCACAAGGCTCACGGATTTCGGCGCCTTTGTCGAAATCCTGCCCGGCGTGGAAGGATTGATCCACGTCTCCGAGATGTCGTGGACCAAACGCATCCAGCGTCCCAGCGACGTGCTGAAGAAGGGCGAGCGCGTCGAGGCCGTCGTACTGAAGGTCGACCGCGCGGCGTCGCGTCTGAGTCTGGGATTGAAGCAGGTTTTGGGAAATCCCTGGGACACGATCAAGGATCGTTACCCGGCGGGAAAAGTAATTGAAGGCAAGGTCACCAGACTTGTGAAGTTCGGCGCGTTTGTGGAAGTGGAGGAGGGCATTGAAGGCCTGGTCCATGTTTCCGAATTCACAAGCGAGAAGCGCATCGAGCATCCGAGCGAAGTGGTGAAGGTCGGGCAAGTCGTGCGCGCGATGGTGCTGTCGGCCGATCCGGAAACGAAGCGCTTGAAGCTGGGCCTGAAGCAGCTTGAGCCGACGGCCGCCGACCACTTTGCGCAACAGGCCCAGGTTGGCGACCGCGTCAGCGGACGCGTGCTGGAAGTACGCGGGAACAAGGTGATCGTCGAGCTTGGCGAAGGCGTTGCAGGCGTTTGCCTGGTCGAAGAAGCCGCGACTGGCGGGCCCGCGGCTGGCTCGAGCGGATCGCTGGCCGAACAGCTGGCGGCGGCGTGGAAAGGCGGCATCAAGCCGGCGGGTCCGGGACCCGAGCCGTATCGCGTGGGTCAAGTGCGTTCATTCACGATCAAAGCCTTGGACCCGGCAGCCAGGAAAATTGATCTCACGCCGGCGTAATGCGGGTAATTCGGGGACAGACGTATAAATCACCTAATTAGCGTTCAAAGTGGTGTTGCCTGCTAATT
>QHXD01000114.1:1924-12939 GCA_003223895.1 Acidobacteriota bacterium | reverse complement strand
AGAGTCTGGTTGTGCCTCCCCCGAGTTTTGTGGAAAGAATTCCCACGGAAGTCACGCCGCAAAAGAGGCTGACGTTCTCTTGGTCTTCTCCGGGCACCGATATCGTGACGCCGATTTTCGTCGGCTGATCGAATCTCCCGTCGGTCGTAAAGTAGGATGCTGTGTCAGCCAGGATACTTCCCTGGAGTAGAAAACAGCTGTTACTGCCATTCACGGCGGTTGTACTGGCTACGGCGAACACTTCCGGATAGGTCGCCGGCACCTCCTGGCTGACTTCACTGTTCGAATCGTTGCCGGCGGCAACAACAACCACGATGCCTGCGTTGTAAAGGCTCTGAACGGATGCTCGCAAAGCAGGATTGTCGTCGAGTGTACCTGGCCGTCCGAGGCTCATGTTCACCACGCGAATGGCCGGCACGACAAGCGAGCTATTGGTGAAAACCCAGTCCAGTCCCGCCATGATGGATGCATCCGACCCCGAGCCGAGAGCATTCAGCACTTTCACACAATAGAGTTTCGCGTTCGGCGCCACGCCCACCACATCGACCGTGTTGTTCAGGGCCGCCACGATTCCACTCACGTGCGTGCCGTGACCGTGGTCGTCCTGGCAGGAAGTTCCCACAGCACTGAACGACTGGGACGAAGGCGCCAGGTCCCGATGTCCGAAATCAATGCCCGTGTCGACAATAGCGACGCCAATTCCGCTTCCATTCGAAGTACTCGTCGGTACGCCGACCCGGCGTACCCCCGCCGGAATAGTTTGTCGCGTGGCCCGAGCTGTGATTGCGGCTTCCGGGTCGGTCGGTAGCTGTATGGCATACATCGGACGATCCGGAATAATCGCAGTGACCGAGCTGTCTTGCTGCAAGGCCGCAACGGCGTTCGGGTTGAGCAGCTCTACTGCAACCGCATCGACGATGTTGTAGTTGAAACGAACCGATCCCCCGGCTTGCCGGACAGATAAGGCTCTGGCCGCCGGCGGTGTACCCGGCCGGAATATCACGATGTGACCGGCGGCCGCTCCCGGAAGAGTGGGCTTTAGCGGCGTCTGGGGTTGAGCGCTTGCGCTGCATACGAAGATGAGGAAGATTGCGACCACGTTTGCAACCGGGCGCACGTAAAACGCTGGTGATTTCATAGTGCCTCCCAAAGAATTTCCGATCCAGGTTTGGTCTGGCTTCCTAGAAATCCCGTAGGGAGAGCGAGGCGCACGAAAAGACGTTTCGTTCCGCTCGCGGCCACAGCGGTGAATCCAACAAGTCCAAAGGAAGGATGTTTGCCGGCACCGATGTGCGGCACAGTCAATACTCTGTCGTCGAAGCCGATGGCGTTCCAATCAGCACTTCAACGTGTTGAGTCGTCCTCCGACCGATCCGTTCCAGCCTTGGTCAGACCGTACGAATTCTGAGTTGCAGTCGGCGCACCAACCCCCTGGGCCAGCTACAGCAATGCCTTCTTGAGTGGCTCCGGATCGTCCGCAGCGGCGGCCGGGGTAAAATACCCAAAGCCCAGCGGAATAAAATCCGGTTGATAGCGCAATTTTTGCGTTCATCCCCGGATCGCGGAGCCGGGACTCAAGCTCCTCTGTCAACATATTCGATAGATGGCTTGGACATCTTTCATGGAATTGTCACCCGCAAGACCGAGGCATTCGTATTGAAAGCAGTTAACGCCCAGCTTTGAAGGAATCAAAATTGCTCTCGTCTGCCACGAATGCAGAAAGATAGGGGGCGGAAATGAATTCCGATCAGGTTACCCTGGCACTCAGACGAGAGAAGGAACTCCTCGAACAAGTTCTTGTAATGGCGGAATGCCAACTTGAACTCATGGAAACCGGCCGCATCAATGATCTTGAAATACTGTTGACGCTTCGGGAATCAGCGATGTCCGAAATGGAATTGATCGAAAGTCAGGCGGACGACGCACTCGTGTCGGCAGAATTGGACGAATTGCAGGATCTGAACATTGAGATCTTCGGCCTCGCCAACCGGATTGCGGAGTTGGACGAAAGAGCCGAGTGGCTGGCGCAACAATACGACGAGGTCACATCCAGTGAGCCGTCGGCTGCAGCCGGGACTCAATAGACGCAGCGCGTTCCGTAACTGTTATTGCCTTCGAGCTCCTCGCCCGTCGAGGCCGCTGAAGGTCTGGCCCGCATCCTGCTGACTGAATCGGAGGCCACCACTCCTGGCCTCCTTTCCGGTTCATGCCTCTGCCCACTCCGCAAGCTTGAAATACAAAGTGCTCCGGAAATAGACTTCCTCTTTTCCAGATGATGGCATCATTATTGAGTGTAGTTCCTTTTGGAGCACGGAGGCGGCAGCATACCAAGCCATGACTAAACAGCGTATCCGTTTTACAGTCGTTTTCGCGCTCTGCTTTTTCTTCGGCATTGCCTGGTCTGCTGAAGAGCTGCCGACTCGACTTAGCGACGAGGCATTCTGGAAGTTGGTAACGGATTTTTCCGAGCCGGGAGGACGCTTCGTTTCCGACAATTTTGTTTCAAACGAACTCGGAACGCAGCACGTGCTCTCGAAGCTGATGCAAGGTCGAATCGCGGACGGCGCATATCTGGGCGTCGGACCGGAACAGAACTTTACGTACATTGTCGCGCTGAAGCCGAAGATCTCTTTCATCATCGACATTCGCCGTCAGAACATGATCGAGCATCTGATGTACAAAGCGCTGATCGAGCTTTCGGCCAACCGCGCGGAGTTTCTGTCTCGTTTGTTTTCGCGCGCGCGGCCGGCGGAACTGAATCAGGATTCCAGCGTGGCGGCGTTGTTCGATGCCTTTCGCGACGCAGAGCCGGATCCGCAGATGTTTCAGGAAAACCTCGCCGCGATCAAGGAGCGTCTGGGGACGGGCCACGGATTCAAACTGACCATGGAGGATGAAGGCAGTCTTGAATATGTATTTCGGGCCTTTTATGTCGGCGGAACAAACCTGGGCTACCCTGGACCAAACCAGGCGATCCGCCGCGCGGCTGTCCGAATCCTGCCGACTTACGAAGAGCTGATGCTCGACACGGATGGACAGGACCAGCTTCGGAGCTATCTCGCCACGGAAGAAAATTTCCTGACACTGCAGCAGCTTGAAAAGAACAACCTGATCGTGCCGCTGGTCGGAGACTTCGCGGGCCCGTCAGCGATCCGGTCCGTAGGTGCGTACCTGAAGGACCACGGCGCCACCGTTACTGCCTTCTATACATCGAATGTCGAGCAATACCTGTTTATGAACGCGGAGGAATGGAAGAGTTTCTACAGGAACGTTTCCATGCTTCCAGTGAACTCGAGAAGCGTGTTTATTCGTCCCCTCATCAACACCGGTACAGATGGTTACAGCGCCTCCCCCTTGTTTCGTCCTGGTTTCCACTGGGACACGCTGCTGTTCTCCATCGCCGATCTTGTCGACGCCTTCAGTTCGGGAATGATCCAGAGCTATTTCGACGTCATCCAGGCGCGCAACTGAGACAATCGAGCCAGCTATGCGCGCCTGGCTTTAAGTGGAAAAAGCCTCACAACGTCGTTGGCAACGACCGGCGGGGAGGTCTGCAGGCGTGTCTGAATGGCTATATGTTTGGGGGCTTGTATTCCAACGCGTACGCGATTCCGGCCAACTTGTAAGACGGTGAGTTCAATGTCGTCTGAAATGAATATCTTCTGATCTTTCTTACGATTAATAATGAGCATTAAGACCGTTCCTACCCTAAAGGTGCTTCCTCCCGGCTGAAGAAATACACGGTCTGAAAAATTTGGGGAAAGGGCTTAACACAAAGAATTAGCCGCGAATTACGCGGATTACGCGAATGGGGCGCATCAAGAAGTTTTTTTGCGCCCCATTCGCGTAATCCGCGTAATTCGCGGCTAATTCTTTGTGTTAAGCCCTTTCCCTTCTCAAAACAGAATCTTCGTGGCGAATTGAATCACGCGGGGATTGGAAGTTCCCAGAATCTGTCCGAAATTTGACTGGCGAACGAGTTGGCCCCCGGTCAGAGCATAGAGCGTATTCCGGACGGCATTGGGAGAAGTGGCCGGTGTAGCTGTTACGTTATACCGGTTGAAGACATTGAAAGCTTCGAAGATGAATTGCAGCCTCACCCGTTCAATCACGCTCACTTCGCGTGTGACCCGCGGATCGAAGTTCACTGTTTTGGGCGCCCTGAATGTGTTCCTTCCGAGGTCCGGCGCGCGATCGGAACGATTGTTACCGTCGTTATTGAGATCGGCGCTGATCAGACCGGTATAGGGTTGTCCGCTTTGAGCCGTGAAGATGCCGGCGATCTGCCATCCTCCAAGAATGCCTTTCGCCACGCGATTGCTTACTCCCTCGGCATAGCGCAGATCCCAGATACCGTTGATGACGACACGATGCGGTTGATCGTTGCCCCCAACCGCTCGGTCGTCCCTGACGTTCAGAGGGTTCTGAACGTATTTCGCATCGTCGGAGCCCTGCGGCACGACCGCGGTCGCATCCGGCACGTCATCGAGGACTTTCGACCAGGTATAGGCTCCGCTGAGCTGAATGTTCCGGGAGTAGCGTTTGTTCACCTGGATCGTCATGCCATGATAAATCGCGTTCGCGGTACTCTCGAAGGCGATGAGCCGGTCGAATGCCGTGAACGGACGAGCAGTCGGAAATCTCTTGTACACGAGCGTCCGGCCTTCGCCGGCGACAGTGATGGGAGTATCCGTGGGTATACCGACATTCAGATCATGGGACCGCTGCAGGTGAACGCCCCTCACGCCCAGATAAGTGACAGTGACGGATACGTCGTTTGACAGGCCGTACTCAACAGCGAGATTGCCCTGTTGTGTATACGGCGAGACATAGTTCTTGTCGAAAACGAAAATCGTCGGCAGCGGGGCGGTTGCTCCGGCGGGCAGCGAATCGAATTTATTTGGATATGTCGGCACAGCAGTGCCCGTAAATGTGATGGTCTGCACATTCAGGCCGTTGTTCGAGTGCGCTGTCCCAACCATGATGGACGGGGTTCTCGCAAAGAAGATGCCGTAGCCCGCCCGCACCACGAATCGATCGGAATTCGAAACCGGCCGCCACGCGAGACCCACCCGCGGAGCAAAGTTATTCTTATCGATTGGAATTCTGTTGGTATCGATTCCGGCTGCAGCCAATTGCGGGCTGGGATTTTTTGTCGTGGGCTGGGCTACGCGCTGCACGTCATACCGCGCGCCGAGATTCAGCGTGAGCCTGTTGCTGACGCGCCAGTCGTCCTGAAAGAAGCCGGCAAATTCGGTCATGTTCGGCCTGGTCGTAGCGCCTGTCGTTCCCTCGCCGGCAAACGCCTGGACGTAGCGTTCTCCCGCTGCCGTCGGACGACCGCTCGTGAAACCGGCGAGGGTATTGAACCGATACGAGCCTGAAAAATTGCCGGGGAAGAAATTGAGAATCCTGTCGGCGTTCAGATCTCCGCCAAACTTGAAATTGTGCCTCCCCGCGATTAACGACAGGTTATCGGCGAACTGCCCGCGCTTGATCGTCGTTTCTCGGGGACTGAAAAAGTTACGGCCAATCGTCATGACCGTCTGACCGCCTTCCAGGATCGTTGCTTCCGGATTCGCGCTGTTGGCCGCGCCAGGTTCCTTGTCACGCGCATACTGAGCGCGGAACTCGTTGAACAGCCGGTTCGTCAGAATCGAGCTCACGGAGCCATTCAAGGTGTCCGTCTTTACCAGCGAGTCTCCGGTGTGCTCGAACGCGTTCTGGGGCCCGCCCGCTTCGCCGCCTCCGCCCGTGTAGTTTTGATGGTTGTACCGCAGCGAGACGTGGTGGTTCGTTGAGAATTGCCAATCGCCTTTGCCGAGGAATGTGTCCTGATTCTGCGTGCGGTTCCAACTGTTCGCGAGCGGCGACAGCCGCTGAATTGCGGTCTGCGTTGCGGCGTCGGACGGCGTGGTCGCGGGCAAATTCAAGAACACGATGTTCTGCACCGTGTTGCGCTGGCCGTCATAGTTGACAAAGAAGAACGCCTTGTCTTTCACAATGGGACCGCCTGCGCTGGCGCCAAACTGATTGAAGTGATATGGCGATCTGCCCCGCGGTGGAACGGCAACTTTGTTGATCACGTCGTTCGCATTAAGGGATTTGTCGCGATAGAACCAGAAACCTGTTCCGTGCAGATCATTCGTGCCGGATTTGGTCACCACGTTGATGACGGCGCCGCCGGCCCGGCCAAACTCCGCCGAGTATCCATTCGAGTTCACCTGAAATTCCTTTACCGCATCCTGGCTGAACTGGAATGGCGCACGGCCGGATCCGGTACGTCCGGTGGCCTGGCCGAAGAATGTGTTGTTATTGTCTGCGCCATCGATGACCAGGCTGTTCATCGTTCCGCGCTGGCCGGCAAAACTGATGTCGCCGGCGCGGACATCGCGAGTCACGCCGGGCGTGAGAAGAACGAAGTCGATGAAGTTACGGCCGTTCACAGGAAGGTTCGCGACTGCCCTGTCGTCAACGGTGGAACTCACCTGTGTTCGAGTCGCTTCCACCACCGGAACTTCTTCAGTTACGGAAACAGCCTGCGTCGTCCCGGCAACCGAGAGCCGAATGTTCAGCTGTAAGGTCTGTCCGACCGTGAGAGCGATGGCGGTCTGTTCGAATTTTGTGAAGCCTGTGAACTCAACTGAAACGTCGTAGTGGCCCACCGGGAGCAGCGGAGCCCGGAAAATGCCGCGATCATCGCTCAGGACCATGCGAACGATTCCTGTTTCCACACTCTTGAGAGATACGGCCACGCCCGGCAAAACCGCGCCGGTCTGGTCGGTTACGGTTCCTTCAATGGTTCCCGTCGTCGCCTGCGATTGCATGGCGGCATGCGCGGTCGCGCTCGTGACCAGAACAAGCAGAAGTACAAACACGAAATTGAAAGACTTCATTCGACTCACGTTCCCTCCTCAGAATGACCCTCGATTATACTCGTACCGATTCGCAACAGAGCGGCGATCGGGGACAAAACGGGCGAGTGTTTTGCAATCGGTGCTTGTAGAATATCGCCAGTGATAAACCCGTTTGAACGCTTCGACAAGATTCGCGAGATCCTGATCGAGCGAAACCGCTTTTACAGTAAGCGCCTCAAAGACCCGAAGACTTTTGAAGAGATTCCCTTCACGACGAAGAGCGAGCTGGTCGAGGATCAGACGCAAAACCCGCCGTTTGGAACCGACCTGACATACCCCGTGGAAAACTATGTGCGTATCCATCAAACGTCAGGCACGGCGGGAAAGCCTCTGGCCTGGCTGGACACGAAGGAAAGCTGGGACTGGTGGCTGCGATGCTGGGCCGAAGTCTACAGCGGCGCGAATGTGCGCGCCGGCGACCGCGTTTACGTTGCGTTTTCGTTCGGTCCGTTCATTGGATTCTGGGCGGCATTTGAAGCCGCCGAACGTATGGGCGTGATGGCGATACCGGGCGGCGGGCAGTCTTCCGAGCAGCGTCTTCATTCCATACTGGAACGCGAGGCCACCGTCCTGGTATGCACTCCGACCTATGCGCTGCGGTTGGCCGAAGTTGCCGCCCTGCAGGGCATCGATCTGGTTCAAGGTCCGATCCGGACGACCGTTCATGCGGGCGAGCCGGGGGCAAGCATTCCTGAAACGCGCCGCCGCATTCAGGAAGCATTCGGCGCCAGGACCTTCGATCACGTCGGAATGACGGAAATGGGCGCGTACGGCTTCGAGTGCGAAATGCAATCGGGCCTTCACATCAATGAGGATGAGTTCATCGTGGAGATGATCGATCCGGGGACGCTTCAGCCGGTTGATCCCGGAACGAAAGGCGAGATGGTCCTCACGAATCTCGGACGGCTCGGAAGCCCCCTCATCCGTTATCGCACCGGCGACCTCGGTGTGTTGTCGCGGGAGCCTTGCGCGTGCGGCCGTCAGTGGCCACGCCTGATGGGTGGAGTACTTGGCCGCGCCGACGATATGATCACCATCCGCGGCGTCAATGTATTTCCGAGCGCAATCGAAAACATCGTTCGCCGGCACCCTCAGGTCGTGGAGTTTGCAATCGAGGTTTCCCGGAGAAGGGAAATGCACGAACTCTCTCTAAAGGTGGAATTGGAAAACTCCGCAGGCGAAATCATCGAGCGGCTCCGAGCGGATATTTCGAAAAATCTCAACATCCGCGCCACGATCGAGCATGTTCCGGCGGGCAGTCTTCCGCGATTCGAGTTGAAATCGCGAAGACTGCGGGTTGTGGATTAACCACAAAGACATAACGCGGCATAGCCGCAACCCAATTTATCGAGATGAGCTAGGGCCGAGGGTGTTCCCCTCCTGGGACAGGAGGGGTGGACGCGCCATCAAGAAAATGCCGCGAAGCCACCTTTGCAAGGCGCGGCCGGGGTGGTCAGTTCGGCTAAAACGTCGGCGCGCCGGTCTGACCACGCCGTCTGCGCCGCTTCGGAACGGGATCTTTCTTTTAATGGCGCAGCCACCCCTCCTGTTCCAGGAGGGGAATACCCTCGCCTGAGAATCTTTCGCTCCCCAAAAACCTTCTCAAAAAAGGGTTATAAGTCCAACGTTCGGCCCAGACCTTGTTTTAGAGCCCGCTCATAAACCAATCTTCCGATCGCGACATCTTCCAGCGCAAGGCCCTGGGATTTGAAGAGCGTGATATCCGAACGATCACTTCTTCCCGGCATCAAGCCCGCCACGACGTGCCGCAGCTCGACGAAATCTTCCCAATGACGGCGGCCGGTTTCGATGACACCCACAAACTCACCAACCTCGATCTTCGCCTGTTCGACGGAATCCACGACGACCCGGTTCGCGCGCAGAACCGCCTCGTCATCGATCTCTTTCCGGAGCAGTGAATTGCCGCCGGCCGCAGTGACGTGTGTGCCCGGCTGCAGCCATTCCCCTTTCAGGACCGGAGCGCGGCTGCTCGTCATCGTCGTCACGATCTGGCTGGAACGTACGGCCTCGTTCGGGGAACCAGCCGCTGCGAGCCTGGCCTTCACCTGCGGCTGCATCTTCCGGATGAATGCTTCACGGCGGTCGGAATTTCGATTCACGATCCACACCCGCTTCAAACTGCGAACCGAATCCATGGCGAGCAACTGACTTTGGGCTTGCCAGCCTGCACCGAACAGCGTGGCCTCACTCGCGTCGGGATTCGAGAGCAGCCGGGTCGCAAGACCGGTCGCCGCGCCCGTACGAATCTGGCCAAGTGTGTCCGCTTCCATCATTGCGACGAGGTCGGTGGTCTGTGCGTCGTACAAAAAGAACAGGAACTGCGCCTTGCCGGCGCCGACCGTGTAGCCCTTGTATCCGAAATAGCCCGGAACGGCGCCCGCCATGATATGCAGCGTGGTTCCCGGCATGCGCAGCCGGTTGCGCGAGTTGGTAAATGCTCGACCCGCGGCCTGATCCCGGAATGCCGCCTCAAGAGCTTCGACGACCTCCGGCACAGTCACAAGCTGCTGGACCTCTTCCTCTTTGATGTACAGGCTCTTCATGGTGCGAACTCAGAAATTGATTCGGGCGCCCAGTACGATAACCCGGTTGCCTGTTGCCGATGTGATGCGGCCGAAGTCCGTCGAGTTAATGTCGGTATTGGGAGAAGTGAATTGCGGCTTGTTCAGAACATCCAGGAAGTCGGCGCGAATCTCAACATTGCTTCCTTCGCGGATTTCGAAACGCTTTACCACATTGGTGTCCAGGCGAAAGCCGCTGGGACCTGCCATCACGAAAGGCGCCAGATTGCCAAGCCGTCCCGGTGCCGGATTCACCATGATCAAGTTGCCGGAGTTGTCGGCAACAGCTCGAAGTGTGCTGCTTTCCGCGAGGCCCTGGGCATTCGTGAGGCCTTGAATGGCAGGGTCTGGAACCGTCTTCAGTCCGGTAAAGAACGTTGCACCATTGCTGCCGCGTTGAACCTGTCCCTTCGCGGGCAACGCCCCGACAAGCGTGGGAGTATTGTCCACAAATTGGTTCAATGATTGCACTGCGGACTCGAAGCCTAGTGGAGCACCCGAAAACCAATTGAATATCGTGCCGACCTTCCAGTTTCCGACGAGGTGTCCGAGCTTGGGAGAGTTTCCAAGAAAGCGGCGGCCGGGCCCGAACGGCAGTTCGACGGTGCCGTTGGTACGAGCGATGTGGGTCCGGTTGAAACCGAGGATGCGTTTGTCGGCGTGACGATCACGGCCGTTGCGGTAGCTGTTCTGCAGATTCTGCGAGTCGCCTTCCTCTTCGCCAAGCGCCTTGCTCCAGGTGTAGTTGCTCTGGAGTGTCCAGCCCTTTGAAAAACGCTTCTCCGCTTCGATCTGGAAGGAATGATATGTGGAATTAGCCAGGTTGCCTATGAGTACCGCTTCGCCGAACTGCGGGTTGCCCACAATGAAGTTTTCGGGCAAACCTGCGCGCCGGAGCAAGCCGCCGGGCACACCTGTGAAATCCGCCGTTGAGTTCAGGTATTTGCAAAGAACGCACGCGTGTCCTGTAAGGCCCTCAATGAAGCGGATCCCCGTACTGTCGTGCCGTTCACGCGGCCAAGGCCGAGGTTCAGTCCATTGAAGATCCGATCAAAAAGCGGAGCCGACCCGCCGGCCTGAGTTACTTGAAACGCGTCGAGAATCTGGTTCTCGAAAATGTTGACTTCGTTGAGATTGATGGCCCGCAACAGCTTCGTTCCTTTGCTGCCGACGTATCGAACCTCGAGTCCGAAGTTGCCCGGCAATTGGCGCTCGATCGTGAGGTTCCAGTTCTGAACGTAGGGTGTTCTGAGATTGGTATCGAATGAGCGGACGGTTTGCTGCCTGTCGGTGAGGGGAACTGTTTCCAGAGGCTGTTCCGTCGGCGTTAGTGGAAGCCGGACATCCGCCAGAGTCAGCAAGTCCTGGGAGAAAAGATACCTGGTTGTACTTAGCCCCGGCTGATCGCCCGACACGATGTCTACCAGCCTCAAGGCATTCCGCTCGTATCCGACGCTGTATCCCATCCGGAGAATCGTTTTATCTCTTCCGAAGTAAGGAATCGACCAGCTCAGGC
>QHXD01000114.1:0-1804 GCA_003223895.1 Acidobacteriota bacterium | reverse complement strand
AGATTCCGAACAGACCGCTGGAGCCGCCGACAATTGCAGCCGCCTTGCCGTTCGCTTCAAACGGCACTCCGTAATATTCGTAACGAACGCCGAGATTCAGCGTGAGATTGGGACGAACGTTAAAATCATCCTTGAAGAATGCGCTGAACTCCCTCTGCCGCCAGGTCCGTTGCCTGGTCTCGCTTTCGACGAATACCGGGTTCTTGCCGCCGGTTGCGTTGAAAGCCTGCAGGACGTAATCCACCGATCCCGACAAATCGACCAGCAGGTTCTGAGCCCCTGTCTCGTTCACTCCGAGGCCCGGGATACTGAAGCTGTCGAGGCCCGAAACCGGAACACCACCGGAGCCGAAGACGGCGCGAGGCATGAGGTCGAAAGAGGTGGAGCTGTTCGCGCTCACGAATCGCACTTCCACGCCGCCTTTGAAAGCGTGCTTGGCCTTGATCCAGCTGAGAGTGTCCGCATAAGAGTACAAGCAGGTAGGGCCGGCCGTCTGCTCGCGGCAGCGCTGCCAGGCCGGCCTCGGATTCCCACGGCGCGTAAAATCGTAGTTTGGAGCGCTGTTCGCCTGCGCGGAATTCGTTTACAAGCCGGGAATTGAGCGTTGACGTCAAAGAGAGCGAATAGAACGTCGTGTGAAATGCCGTGCGATCGGGCGGAGAGTCCGGGTATTGCTGAGGCAGAAAGCTGTTGACGCTGTCGGTAGTTTCCCGGGTGAACACAAAGGCGAGATGGTTCTTCGGGTTGAACCAATGGTCCAGCCGCGTATCGATCTGATTGCGGTTGTCGGGCGCATGCCGAAGCCATGTGTAACCGGCCGTGTTCAGCCCGTCACCTGCGCGGTAATCGTTTGGCAACGGCATCGCTTTCAGGATGCCTTGCACGAGACCAGTTCGATCCATGGCCGGGCGAGAGGCATCGGATGCAAAGACATTGATGGATCGAAGATCTCCAGTGGCACCCGCTGGACGCACAGGATTGCCTGCCAGATCGACGGTAGGATTGGGCGCATCGGCATTGCTGTTCAGCGCTCCAGGGAAAAACCGAAAGATGCCCAGTCGTGCCTGAGGCGTCAACACCGTCGCTGTCACTCGTTCGTGCGGTCGCTCGCGCAGTCCTTCATATAGCATGTGGAAGAAAGTCTTGTTCCGGTCGATTGGCCCGTCGAGCCGCGCTCCAAACTGATTACTGGTCAACGGATCCCGGGGGATTCCGAGCCAGTTGAATGCCCACTCGTTCGCGTTCAATACCGAGTTGTGATGCAATTCGAAAATGCTGCCGTGGAATTCGTTCGTTCCCGAACGAGTCAATATCTGTACCTGCCCGGAGCCGCGCCCAAGCTCTGCATCGGCCGGCGATGTGATCACGCGTACTTCAGAAACCGAATCCACGCTCGTAAAAAAGACGGAATTCACGCCCAGATTGATCGTCTGGTCCATGATGTTGATGCCGTCTCTTGTGACATTCAACGCACTGATGCGAGATCCGGCGAAATTGTCTCCAAACAGGCCGCCCTGGGTGAGAACCAGGCCCAGCGCGTCGCGGTCCGGGAGCGGGAGGTCCTGGATCCGTTGATCGTTGATCACTCCTCCGACGGATGTCGATGTTGTTCCGAGCGTCGAATCCAGAATGAACTTCACTTCGATCTGGCTGCTCACTCCGGCCAACTGGAGCTGAAAGTTCAGATTCAGCTTTGCTGATATCTCGAGCACCAGGTTCTGATGCGTTTCCTTCTTGAAACCCTCCTTCTCCGCCGAAATCTGATAGATTCCTGGCACAAGGCTCGGGAACTGATACACGCCGG
>QHXD01000709.1 GCA_003223895.1 Acidobacteriota bacterium | reverse complement strand
TGACCGAATGGGGATCCGCGCGGCTTCCCGATTTCCTGAAGGAACGCGACGGTTACTACGACCAGATCATCGTCAGCCGGCCCCACAACATGAAAACATTCAGATCCCGTTTCTGGGTCGGCGGCACATGGTCGACGAGCGCGCGCGTCATCTACGATGCCGAGGCGGTCGTCTCGTTTCGTGAGGCGGAGCAACGCCGGTTATACGGTTCGCAGATGACTGACGCCGAGGTGGCTCAGCTTCTTTCAGACGAGATGAGTCTCGCCAGGGGCGTTCACGCTGTGCTTTCGGTCACCGACCGCGAGCGCGATTGTTTTGTGTCGTCGGGGATTGGGACGGCATGGACCGTAGGTCACATTGTTCCTGTGAACCCCACGCCTCGGGCCTTTGCGGAACGCGCGGGCTTTCTGTTTGTCGGAGCCATGGGGGGTATTCCGAATCGAGATGCTGTCCTGTGGTTTGGCCGCGAGATCTGGCCGAAGATCCGCTCTGTGGTCGGTGGCGAGACATCCTTCGCCGTCGTTGGCGGTCACGCGCCTGCCGAACTCCGCACATTTCCCGGTGTGGATGTGCTCGGGCAGGTGCCCGATCTGACGTCGCTCTACAACCGCTCGCGGATCTTCGTGGCGCCCAGCCGGCTTGCCGCCGGCATCCCGATCAAGGTGCAGACAGCCGCTGCCCACGGCCTTCCTGTCGTCTGCACGTCGATCCTCGCTGAGGAACTCGGCTGGGACGATGGAGTCGAGCTTCTGGTAGCAGACGACCCCGAACAATTTGCCAGGTGCTGCGTGCGCCTCTACTCCGATGAGGACCTCTGGCAGCGGTTGCGCAAGCACGCGCTGAGCCGCGTGGCCCGGGAGTGCTCGCAGGAGGCGTTCACCGTCGCTCTGGCACAAGCGCTCGCCTGACGGAACGGAAGAATTTAGCCGCGGATTACGCGAATTACGCGAACCATTTGGCGTAATTCGCGTAATCCGCGGCTAATTATCCCGGCTTCTCCGCCACGATAAACATCTGCCCTCCGAATATACGCCACGCCAACGGTACGCGAAGGTATAGGCCCACGAGCCAGGCCGATTTCGGGAGTTTGCTCTTCGATTTAAACGGGAGAAATTGAGGAATGATTCGAACAATGCGGAAACCCGCCACCTGGAGGCCTTCCGCGATGGCATGATGCGTAAAAGCCAGGCGATGATCGAAGAAGTCGAAGTAATGCTTTGAGCAGTACATGAAATTCGGTTGAAGCACCACAAAGCGTCCGCCGGGCCGGAGTGTACGCCGAACTTCAGTGAAGCTCCCGGCAACATCTTCACGTGTGTGAAAGTGCTCGTACACATTGCTTGCGAAAACCGTATCGAGAGAGGCATTGGGCAGCGATATGTCCGTGCCGTTGCCAATGAGCAGTTCCACATCATTTTGCGCGTAAAGGCGCAGGTTCTCTTCGTTGATGTCCAGGGCGTATTTCTTCACCGATCGGACATTATTGATGAAGTGACAATACCCGGCACCCAGGTCCAGGGTCGCGCCCTCGACGCTCATATAATTCTCGAGGAAACGGCAAATGGGCCGCCAGAACTCACGCTGTTGTTGCAGTTCTTTGTCGCTGAATCGAAGCCGGTAGATTTCATTTTCCACGACAGGCTTAGGCCGAGACACGTGCCGCATCACCTCACCTTGCGAAACAATCGTAACACGGGGAAAATGGATTCCCCTCCTGGAACAGGAGATCAATAAAATGCCGCGAAGCCACCTTTGAAGGCGCAGACGGGGTGGTCGTTCACACACCATGTTTCAAAACTCATGCCGCAACTTGACTTGTGAGCGACCACCCCGGCCGTGCCAATTCGGAACGGATTCTTTTTTTGATGGCACGGCCACCCCTCCTTTTCAAGGAGGGGAATCCATTTCGCCCTGCCCGGTCGCTCTTGCGCGAAATGATCGTAAAACCAGGAAGGCCGCAACGATGATTGCGGAGAGGATTGTGATTGCCATGCCGACCCTGAAGCTCAGCGGTTGAAACACGAAGCGGATCTCATGCGAACCGGCAGGAAACAGGATTCCGGTAAGCGCCAGGTCGACTCGAAGGACTGGAACGTCTTTCCCATCCACCGTGGCTTTCCATCCCGGGTAATAGGTTTGACTCCATACGAGCACTGCCGCGCTGGATGCCGTGGCGCGCAACGAAAATTCGTTGATCTGGCCGTCGACCATTTCGACCTGGCCGTTGAACGGTATCGCGTTGGATTCGTCGCGAGTTGCCGGCGAGGACGGGGATTCACTCAGAATCACGGATCGTGCCGGATCGAAGGAAGGGCTTCGCAGACGCTCGAGCTGAGCATTGATATCTTGAAGAACTTCGATCCCGGATGCAGGAACAGCGAAAGCTCGTGGCAAAACAGATTTGTTCTCGAAGATTGCGACCTGTCCATTGTTGAAGGCCTGCCGAAACCGTTCGTCGCCGGCGAATTGTTTGACTTCCGGAGCGCTTGCATAGAGGACAAAGTATTTCAAATTCAACATGTCCATCCTGCGATCGCTGGATTTCAGGACGAGTTCCGGAAAGAAATAGACGGCATCCCAACGGTTCTGGGTGAAGTCCAGGGCGAACTTTCTCGGCAAAGCTTGAGCGATGTCATACCCGTCGGCCGAATCGATCCGGTAAACGATATTAGCGTTTGCTGCGTACGGAGAGCCGATCTCCGCGATCCGGAAACGCGCGAGATCGTTCTCCTTCGCCAGGTAGTCAAACGCAGGCGCCTGCGGGAATATCTCGGCGGGGCGTGCGAAACCCATATAGCCGTAGCTGAAAGTCACAAGGTCGAATGTGGCAAGGGCGCATGCGACCACCGCAAATGAGTGTCCGCGAAGACCGCCGAGTAGCCGCCAGAGAATCGGCACAAGGCCAAGGAACAGCAGGGCTCTGGAAAACGAAGGCCGCCGGGTGAACTCCACCTTGAATTGCGTCGCGGCCTGAAGATTGTAAACCAACAGGAAAGTAAGAAGGAACGCAGCGCCCAGGATACACAGCGCCATGAATCGCCGCCTGCCCGAGAACGATTCCTGCTGGAGAGCGGAAATGCCCAGGCCGGCGAGGGCGGCTACGGCGAAGTCCGCGAGCAGGATCATCCTGTCGTTTTTCACGCCTCCAAGCATGGGCGTGCGTAACACCAGCCAGTTCACGGGCTCGATGCCATGCGCGATGCAGAGTCCCAGAACGATCATCGCGCCAAGAAGAATGACGTGCCTTTTCGCTTTGTGAAATGGAGCCTGCGATGCGGCAAGCAGCGTGATCATGCCAGCGTATACCTGGGCGTTCGGAACCCAGATCCTGGCGGCGCTTGGATATCTCAGGATATCCCGCGACGCCCAGGCGAGCACGTCGTGGAGAGCGGATACCGGCCAGCGAAATGCGAGCGCCCATTCAAGCCCCCGCAACCACTCGAGTGTCGGGATAATTTGAATGGAAGCCAGTCCCAGCGCTAGAAGTCCTGCCAGCGCGAAGCTCAGGAGGAATCCCGCATTGAAATAACGAGCGCGGGGCCGTATTGAAGCGCCCCACCAGAAAGCCGCCATCAACACGCCCGCCAGGGTGACGTGTAACGCAGTTTCCGGATGACCTGCCAGCACAGGCATCGCGAAAGCGATACCTGCGAGAGCGACAGAGAAGTTCGTCCGATCGCGGTGAAGCCGATGAACGGCGTAGCCAACCAATGGCAGCCAGATCGAGGCGTCGCCAATGCATTGGCCCTGCCACGCCGTGATGAAACCGCATGAAGCGAAGACAATCCCCGAAAAAATGGACCCGGCTTTTGTTCCACCGATTTCTCGAACGAAAAGCGTTGTGAAGAATCCCGCCAGCACCATCCTCACGAAAAGGCACACCGCCCAGGCGATCGGCGTTGGAAGCACGTAATAGAAGAAATTCGGCGGGTAGAACAAAGCGCTTTGAGGATCCGCCTGAAACGGAGCGCCCGATTGAAAGTGCGGGTTCCACAGGGGCAGTGTTCCAGAGCGCACCGAGCTGGCGGCGAAAGAACGAAATGGATAAACGAGGGTGACGAGATCGCCGATGTCGGCATAGCGTTGCAACGGCTCGGATCTCGGGACTTCCTTCCACGCCGGGAACTGGAGGACCAGGTCCCGCGGAAACGGAATCTTTCCGATCAACGCCGGGAAATAGTTCAAGCCGGCGAGGAGAGCGAACAGAACGATCGCGAACAGCCGGAATGTTCGCTCGGATCCAACGTCACGCAGCATCCACCGCATTGGGCCGACATTTTAATCGATGTGCTAGAATCACGCGCAAATATGCTGCTTTCGCTGTACCAGCGGATCCTGGGTCACCCTGTGGTGTTCAATCGGATCCGGCCGCTGTTCGTTGGCGGGATCGACTGGACCGTCCTCTATAAGGAACTCGACGCCGGAAGCGACGCCGTAGTTCTGGACGTCGGCTGCGGAACGGGAATCGCACACCAGTACCTGCGAGGCTTTCGCGAATACCATGGGTTCGATACCGATCGGATCGCGATCGATTTGGCCCGGAAGAACACCGCGGGGCCGAACATCGAGTATCAGTGCCGTCTGCTCGAGGAAGACGACCTGCGGCGTATCCGGCCGACGAAGGTTCTCCTCAGCGGGT
>QHXD01000708.1 GCA_003223895.1 Acidobacteriota bacterium | reverse complement strand
TTTGCGATTTCTATCCACGTCATCGGCCCCGCAAGTACCTGCCTGGGAGCGTCAGGCCGCTCACATTGGTCCGGGGTAAAGTAGAGCAGTCCCATTTTTGAAACTGGTGATAGCTCAAGAGCGTTGGGCGCAGGTCTTTCCAGAGCAATTGCGTAGGCATGTAGCTGCCGTGCATACATGGCGGACTTCTCGTCATTTGAATTGCCGGTCTTGAAGTCCATGACAGCGTAGGTTTTGTCATCGAGTTCTGCGACTATGTCGAAGCGCCCATTGATGACGCAAGTGCTGGAGCAATCGGGAAACGATAGTTCGCGTGAGCAAACCCTTTTCTCGCCATACTTGACGATACCAGGTGGTAGCTGTGGTGATACTAACTCTGTACGCTTGTCCGAGTAATAATCCTTCTGAAGAGAGGCGATGATGCTGAAGATGCCTGGTAGAGGTATGGATGGTTGGCTGATCCCATGCTTTACCCTCAGGACGAAGCAGTGCTTGCATCCATCGTAGAGGAAGGTTAAGTCCGACGGGCTCAACCTGTAGTTCAAAAAAGCCTCCCCATCCCTTGAAACTAGAAATTGAGTAGAGTCGAATTAGCCCCTGGCCAGGAACCGGGCAAAGCGCTCCCCTAAATCGCCTCTGACCTTACTTTCGCTACTCCGGTCCTTGGCCTCAAGCCAAAGAAGCCCAAGGCTCCTAAGCGCTGACAGATGGAATTATTGGTTTCTAATCCATCTCACGGCTACATGTTGGCCTGTCAGAAACAATTTAGTGAATACCCATCTGCCAAGAGAAGTCTTCATATCAATATCGGGTCCAACGGAGATTTTGTAGTCAGGTGGACAAAAGACTTGCAACGTAATTCCTAATGCAGGATTTTCAAAATAAATTACATCTCTATACGCTAGCGGTTGTGTATCAGAATAGCGGATTGAAACCGAACAGTCGGCGGCCTCCGAACTAGTGATGGGCAATACTTCAATTTCCTCGCCCGTTACCCTGAAGACTTCAGCGGTCTCATAAATATGTTCTGAATCATTAGTGGTGAGAGTGTAGGATTTCTTATTACTAGAAGCCTGGAGCGAATGAAAGTGAAAATTCGGAGAATCAAACTTTTGAATTCCTAAACACGGTCTATATACTTTTGTCGCTGGACTATAATTCTTCAACTGGTACGAAATATCAATGTCCATCTCCATTTCATTATCCTTCGGTGTGAGACGATAAGTGATGTGATAGGCAGTTCGCACTACCTCCAACCTCATCATTTCTAGGATTTGCTTTTGTATTAGCTCTGGTAGCCTATAGCCGACTAAAAATATGGCAATATCTTCGACCACCTCTCGTAACAATTTTTCTTTTAACCAGAAATCCACCGAACCAGCAAGAACAGAGGCAATAATCAATGCTTCACCCACTTTACCAACTAATTCCCATGGAAGTGCAAGAAGACCCACACCACCCAAGAACAACGATATGGGAATCAAAAAGCGAAAACGTTTTTGGGACGATGACACCATTGGTTTCATCTGAATAAGATCACCAGCCTCATTGAATTGAGAAGCAATGGCGGTGTGGAAAACGAACAGACTGGCCGGTTCAATGCCTGCCTCTAAATTTCGTATCATCCATCGATGATTACGCCAATAGCTACATGAATCAACTTCTATGCCAACAATATGTCTGAGTCAAATACATTGTTGCCGAGTTGCCGATTTTGAGACTTGCGGGTGGCGCGAATGTCGCCGGAGGCGGAGGGGTGGCGGCGAGCGGGCGCATGGGCGGATGTAGGGGCGTGATTCATCACGCCCGCAAGAGGGCGCAATAAATTGCGCCCCTACGGGAGGCGCGTGCCTTGCCGGGCTGAACGGCATGATGCTATAGTCCGGCGCGTGCCGGCGGAAACCTCCACGAAGGCCCTGCTGATCGCGATTGACGGCGATCCGTCGCCCTGCGTCGCGACGATCAACCGCCTGAATCCTGAGCACCTCTGCTTCTTCATCCCGGAGACCCTGCGCCCCAAGATCGAGACCGACATCCAGCCGAACCTCGTCAAGCTGCCGAAGAAGTGGGACTGGATTCTCACGCCCGATCCCCACGGCTTCGGCGCCTGCTACAAGGCCCTCAACCAGCCGCTGGGGGACCTCCTCAGGGTCTGGGGCCTCGCGCCGGGCGAGCTGACGGTGGACCTGAGCCGGGCCACCACCGCGATGGCGGCGGCGACGGGCCTGGCGACCCTGATGCACTCCTCGCAGTTCATCACGCTGAAGCCGGCGCTGGTCGCGGGCGACGCACCGGTGGGCGAGCTCGTCATCGTCAACGGGCTGGCGCACACCTGGCAGCAGGACAACCCCTGGGCTGAGGCAGCGATCACGGCGCGCCGCCAGGCGGCTGAACAATTCAACAAGGGCTCGTACGCGGCGGCAGCGGCGACGTTCCGCCACATCGAAGCGCGCGTCTCAGGCGGGCAGAAGCCGCTCTACCACGCGCTCGCCGACCTTGCGGACGCCTATGGCTGCTGGGACCGGTTCCTCTACAAGCCGGCGTGGGAGTCCCTGAAGACCGCCGTCAAGGCGCTCGACATGGCCTCCGTCTTCGGCGGCCCGGCCGGGATCAAGTCGTTGATCCCGCGCCTGAAAGAGAACTCGGGCTTCCTGGAAAAGCTCGTCCTGGACCCGGCGGAGGTCAAGGCCGCCGTCGCGCCGGACCTTTTGGCCAACGCGAGGCGGCGCGCCGAGCAGGACCGCGCCTTCGATGCGGCGCTCCTCACGGCAGTCCGCGCCCTGGAGGCCTTCGCGCAGGTCCAGTTGTTCAAGCAACACAAGATCAAGGCCCACGACGTCCAGCCGGACCAGCTCCCGGCGGCGCTCAAGGAAGTCTGCCGCACCTGCTACCTCGACGACGTGGAT
>QHXD01000707.1:3924-4364 GCA_003223895.1 Acidobacteriota bacterium | reverse complement strand
TGCAAGTACGACGGTCAACACGATCGCAAATGCCTTGATTCGCGTCATTGGGTCTCCCCCGTCAGAAGGCGAACCGGAACCCCAGCTGCACAATGCGCGGCTGGTAGGCCACGTTCGAGGTTGAAGGACGGTTGGCCGTAACTCGAGTTGCTTTCCGACGTCGTATACGACCCGTAGTTCGCGTGGTTGAATACATTGAAGACCTCCACCAGGCCATCGAGCGTTCTATTCTCTCCGAGCGATAGCCGTTTCCGGAGCCGCATATCGACCCGGTGGATCGGCATTCCCACTAACGCCGAACGCGGTGCGATGGTTCCATCCGGACGAAGGCGTCCCGTTCCGCCCCCTGTATTTCGCAGGTCGCCGCCGTAGTTGGTAGCCTGGCGCTCACCGGATCCGAAGAAATAGAGACCGCTCATCTGGACGCCCTTGCCTACATC
>QHXD01000707.1:0-3767 GCA_003223895.1 Acidobacteriota bacterium | reverse complement strand
CCCGTTATCGTCCCAAAAGCCGGACAAGCTGTAGGTGGCCTGCGCCTGCCACCGGCTGGTGAACCGCTTCGTCCACGAGTTCTCCCATCCGATGTAGTTGGAACGGCCCGCCATGATCTCGGCGAATACAGGACCCCATTCGGGGAATGGCCGGCGACTCACATCGGTGAATGGATAGTTGGCGCCGGTTGCGGGGTTATAGGAAAGGTTGATGTTTTCCCGGCGTTCTTCTTTTCGGCCGCCCGTCCACACAACGTTCGGCTCCCATGCCACCGATGTTCCGAACTGCCGCTGGACGCCAAGCGACGCCATCTGGCTATAGGACGTATCGTGGGGTCCGAATGGAATCTCCACGTTGTTCGGAACCGAACGTAAGTAGCAGCCGGGGGCGTTGTGGTTGATGTTGCACGTTCTGGCGACCAGCTGCTCACTGGTTGGCATCGGCCCGTTGAATGGGTTCGAAGCGAAGTCGGGCCGGCCGTCGTTCGGGATCGTGATCAAAATGTGCTGTGTCTGCAAGTACGACTGGTGCAGGGCATCATCCTCGAGCTCGGTGAAGAACAGCCCATATCCCCCGCGGATAACTGTCCGGTCGGTTGCCCGGTACGCGAACCCAACGCGCGGTGCCACGTTGTTCTTATCGGTAGGCCTGTGGCCCGACAGCCACGGTTCGAACTTGACCCACTCACCCTGGGCTCCGTGATCCAGATCGTAGCGGACGCCCATATTCGCCGTCAGGCGATCGGAGATCTTCCAGTCGTCCTGGTACCAGGCCGCGTAGATTTCGCGCTTGAGGACCCATGCGAAGTTGCCGATGGCGACTTGATAGTCACGACGGGTATGAGCTGCTGGATATTCGCTGGCGGACGCGAATTTGAAGTGAACGTTCCATCGCATTGGTTGCACCAATTCTGGGGCATCGTGTAGCGGATGAAGTCGACACCAAGCTTCACGTCGTGACGGCCACCGAGTTCAAAAGCCGTCGTCAAGTCATCACGAATCTGATAGTTTTTCTCGCCCGTACGCTGCGGCGTATTGGTAGCGGCGCCGATCGAGTAACCGGCAAAATTAATCCGTGGCGTGCCGCCCGGAACGGCCCGGCCGGAGAAGACTCCCTCAAAAATCTCCGGCGTGCCCGGAGGCCGCCGGTTCGGCGTCGTCGAATAACCGGCAACGGGCTCCAGCGTGTAGAAGTTCTCGTTAACACCACCTTTGATTTGATTCACGGTTTTGTTCGAGAGTACCTCCGTATAAGTTGCGAATATCTGATTGGCGTGCCGGTTGTTGGCCGACGATGTCGACGGATGATTCGAGGCGCCACCGCCGGAGTTCGGAATCAGGTTCTTGTACTTGTTCCACCGGACGGCCAACCGCCTCCGCGGGTTGAACTGAAAATCCATTTTCACACCGCCTTTGGACTCGGTGCGCGTGCCCGGCAGATCGACGTTGAAGTTCGGATACTGGCTTGAAAACGTGATCGTGCTCGGCTCATGCTCGTATTCCCAGTTAGCGAAGAAATGGACATGATCCCTCACGACCGGGCCTCCAACCGTCCCGCTGAGCTGCTGATCCTTGTAGGGGATCACGCGGTGCTGAATGAAGTCGGCCGCGTTCCACTTATCGTTGCGGAAGTAACCCGCAAGTGTCCCGGATATTCTATTCGTGCCCGACTTGGTGACGGCATTCACCATCATGCCCATCGTGCGTCCCTGGGTGGCGTCGAATCGGTTCGTCGAGAGCACGAACTCGGCAATCGAATCGCGGCTGTAGCGCGGTTGGTTTTGCGAACAACACACCGTTAACGTCGCCTGTTGGCCGTCGACCTGGACCTGAAAGAATCCCTGCCGGTCCAGCGGAACTTCGCTCGAGGCATTCTGTCTGCTGCCCGGCGCCAGCAACGTCAGGTCCATCCAGTTGCGGCCGTTGAGCGGAATATCTTCCATTTGCCGCCGGTCGATATTTCCTTCGATGTTCGAAGAGCTGGTGTCCAAAAGCGGCGCGTCACCTGTTACGGTCACTGTTTCTTGCAGTCCGGCAACCGTCATCTCGAGGTTCAATATCACTTGTCTTCCGAGCAGCACCTCGACGCCCGGCCGGACGGCGGTCGTAAAACCCGGCAGTTCTGCCGTCAGCCGGTAGACGGCAGGGAGGACCGGAATGCGATACACCCCGCGCTCATCGGTAACGCCAACGAACCTGGTCCCCTGCGCTTCGTTCGTCGCCGTGACCGTCACCCCGGGCAGCACGCCGCCTGTGTTGTCCCGCACGTTACCAGTTACCGTCGAATCTTGCACGTGCGCAACCAGCGGCAGCGCCAATAGGAACCCGACGGCGGCCAACCATACCAATCGCCGCAGTTTCATTTGAAGCCTCCTTAAGGCAAGAGTGCGTCCGGACGTTGGTGGCCACGAGTTTTTATGAGATGCGCCGACATTACCTACGGCGAAGACCCCCTGTCAAGGAAGACGTCGCATCTTCGTTGACATTCTTGTTAGGAGCGTGATACACGACCTCACAAATAGACCTCACAAATAGCGAGTGTCGGTGGAGGGGAGACTCCATATGAAATGGGGATTTTCGTTCCGAGACCGGTTTCTTGCTCTTAGCTGCTCAGCGGCTCTCACGCTGGTCGCGCCTGACGGGGCCCGAGCCCAGTTGCTTCAGGGCACCATCGATGGCAACGTGACGGACTCGAGCGAGGCCGCCATCCCCGACGCCATCGTCACCACCAGGGATCAGCAAACCAATTTCATCCGGGAAACGAAGACGAGCTCCGTGGGCGGCTACAGCCTGTCCGGGCTGCCGCCTGGAACCTACACGATCACGGTCAGCTCGGCGGGATTCCAGAGCTACACCCAGACCGGTATCGCTGTAACGCCCAATACGATCCGCCGTGTGAACGTGACCCTGACTGTCGGACAGGTTAGCGAGAGCGTGACCATCGTGGCTTCGGCGGCCGCCTTGCAAACCGACCGCGCCGAGATCCGCTCTGACGTCACCGGGAACACGCTGACTAACGTGCCGGTGCCGATCGGCCGCAACTACCAGCTGCTCATGCCGACGATCCCCGGCGTGTCTGAAGCGCAGAACGGGAACTCCTTCGCCGCGAACCCTACCCGCTCGGTGAACTTCTCCGTCAATGGCACGCCGACCAATATCAATAACTTTTCCATCGACGGGACCAACAGCCGCGGAGTCATCGATAGCACCTTTACTTATATTCCGGCTCTCGAGGCCGTCCAGGAGGTCAGCGTCATCACCAACTCCTTCGACGCCGAACAAGGCCTGGCGGGCGGCGCCGCGATCGCCTTGCAGATCAAGAGCGGTTCCAACGCCGTCCACGGTTCCCTGTTCGGGTTCCATACCGACCAGCACCTGAAGGCGTACCAGTGGGCCGCGGACCGAACCCAGCCCAAACCGAAATACATCTACAACCAGTACGGCGCCACCATCGGCGGGCCGATCAAAAAGGACAGGCTGTTCTACTTCCTGAGCTACGAGGGTACCCACTACTCCGAGAGCGTCACCCAGAACGTGCAAGTGCCGACTCTGGCAATGAGAGCGGGGGATCTGTCCGCCTCTCCGACGCCGATTTACGACCCGCGGACCGGCGCCGCGGACGGCACCGGGCGGACGCCGTTCCCGGGCAATATCATTCCAAGGGACCGCATCGATCCCGGCATTCAGAGCATTCTCAATCTCGGCGGCTGGGCGCCCAACACGCAAGGCAGCGGGGCGTTCGGCCTGGCCCGGAACTATGTAACTTC
>QHXD01000698.1:5525-7091 GCA_003223895.1 Acidobacteriota bacterium | reverse complement strand
CATCTGATTTAGAAAACGAGCGCGCAGGACGTCACGTCCGGACAGTGTTTCGAACAGCCGCTCGCCGGTCAATGGAGGGTCGGGAGCGGCGTACGTAATCATTTCCCGAACGATCGAATACATGTCCGCGTCGCGGTCTTTATATATCTGGCGCAAAACCATCGCGGCGCCATCGATGAACAAGGTCCACCACAACCGGCGGGCTTCCTCGAGTCCTTCCGGACGGAACGGTTCGACCGTGAATCCGGCGCCGCGCAGAATCTGTACAGCGCGCTGGATCGCGCGGCGCGTTTCCGCGGTCACCGGCGTGCGGCCATCGTCTTCAAAATAGCCGATGCGCGTTTGACGCAACGAGGCGGCGTCAAACAGCCGCGGCGCGACCGGCGCAGCATTAGGGTCGCCGTTGTCCGGACCGGCGATCGCATCGAACATCAATTGAAGGTCCCGCACAGTTCGAGCCATCGGCCCGACGACGCCCAGCAAGGCGAAGGGACCTAAGGAGGGCGGGAAGTGTCCCGTCGCGGGAATCCGTCCCGGAGTGGGTTTGAGACCACAAATACCGGTGAAGTGCGCAGGGACGCGGATCGAGCCGCCTCCATCACTACCGATTCCTGCGGCCGAACAGCAAGCGGCGATTGCCGCCGCCTCTCCGCCGCTGGATCCGCCCGGCGTCCGTTCGACGTCCCAGGGACTGTTTGTCCTGCCGTAAAGGGCGCTGTGCGTCTCCCACGCCATCAGGAATTCCGGAACCGTCGTGTTTCCAAGAATGATGGCGCCCGCTCGCCTCAAACGGGAAACCAGAGGCGCGTCCGACGGCGCGATATAGCCGCGGCGAATCCGCGTTCCGGCTTCGCACAAAAGTCCGGCGACGTCGATCGAGCTTTTGATCGTGATGGGAACGCCGTGCAGCGGACCCAACGGCCTGCCGGTCCTGACGGCGTCGTCGGCCTCCTTCGCCTGAAGCCGTGCCCGGTTTTCATCGATGGACACAAACGTGTTGAGTTTTGGATTCCATCGCTCAATTTGACCGAGATGCGCCTCGAACAACTCAGTCGGACTAAAGCTTCCGTTGCGAATACCCGCGGCCATCTGCCATGCAGGAAGGTGCGCTAATTCGGCCATAAGCAGTTGCTTTATTGGGACTCTGTGTTGGCGCCGACTTCCAAGGCCGCATCAATGCGCACGACTCTCATAGATTTCCTCCTTTTGGTCAGCAATCGATCCTTTTTTTGTTGGACATTATTGAACTCCGGGCCATTGCACATAGGGCTGCTTCGGCGCCTGGTTCGGAGGCAGAAATGCGGGCGCTTCCTTCCCGGCGCTCCCGAGCGATTTCACGTATTGGTAAACGGCGCGAAGATCCGATTCGCTCATGGCCCGCACGTTGAACCAGGGCATCGGCGGCCGCGTCATCAGGCCCCTGGCATACTTGAGCCATTCGTCTTCCGACCTCCGTAATATGGAAACCCGGAGATTGCTCGGGTATGTCGTACCCCACGGCCCGCGGTATCCCAGCGTGTCGCCCTTGAGCCTTTCGCTCTCGGGCGCTTTGCCGCCCGCCTCGGC
>QHXD01000698.1:2815-5510 GCA_003223895.1 Acidobacteriota bacterium | reverse complement strand
CTGCCACGTTCGATTTGTTGAGTGCCGCCCGCCGCCTTGCCTGCCTGCGCGCGCGCCTGGTGAGATCCGATCGCAACCAGCAGCCCAACGACGACAACCATTCCCTGCAATGTTTTCAAGATTTGCTCCTCATACGCGGATTCGATCCAACTTGTGACGGATATACCACACTACCTGAATATGAACAATGCGTTAAGTATATGAATCATATCGTTAATGTGCACAAGCGCGCCTCCTTTTCTTTTCCCGGATAACCGGCTCTAAACGCTGCGTGACAACAGCGAGGTTTTGATTGAGAATGTCGGGCCGTGGGGAAGAAAGCGAAAGCAAAGAGAGAGTTAAAGAGGGAATCGAAGAAGGAACCCGTCATCCAGCCGGTCTTGAGATATACGCCCAACTGGCCGCTTGTCGTTCTAAGCGTTCTCGGAATCGCGCTGGCCTCGTATCTTTCATGGACGGAGTGGACGGGTAATTCAGTCAAAGGCTGTGCCGTAGGCAGCAGTTGTGATGTCGTTTTGTCCAGCCGTTGGGCCAAGCTGTTCGGTTTGCCTACGGCATTCTTTGACGCTGGCGACAACCGCCTTCATCAAGGGAGCCCACAGGCATTGGGTATCGGCCTGGACTCTCGCCCTGTTCGGTCTGCTCTACAGCGCGTATCTCACAACCATATCGGTGACGGTCCTCGGCGCGGCCTGTCCCTATTGCCTGACTTCGCTGGCGCTCATGACGTCGATCTTTGTTTTAGTGACGTATCAACGACCCGCCACGCTTGGCAATTTTTCGTGGCCGCGTTGGCTGAGAAAGACGGTGCCTGTAGCCGCTGCCATCATCGTTGTTCTTCATCTTCACTATATCGGCATATTGGGACCGGCGCCCGCTCCGGAAGATCCAACGGCACGTGCCCTCGCCCTCCACCTGGCCCGAAGCGGCGCAAAAATGTATGGAGCTTTCTGGTGTCCGCATTGCCAGCAGCAAAAGGAGATCTTCGGAGCGTCCGCTGACCGGCTGCCTTACATCGAGTGCAGCCCGAACGGTCAAGGCTCCCCCCAGGCGAGCGAATGCCGGACGGCTCGCATCGAAAGCTATCCAACGTGGATCATTAATGGAAAACGCACCGAAGAAGTTATGAGTCTGAAACAGCTTGCCGAAGCCACAGGGTTTCAGGGGGAAACAGTAACCCTGACTGTAGCGGCGCTCTATGAGCGGCGACCGGCGGTCATAGACCGCCGCTACAGTTACCTCGCCGCGGCGGGAGGATTAATGCGAGCCTCGTCCCAGTGCTCCTTGATCAAGCCGTTTTCGATTCGGACCACGTCGAAGTGGTTCCACTTATATTCGCGGTTGGGATTGCCGGGATCTTTGGCGGTGCGATCCCACATCATGACTGAGTACGGGCCGTTGATCAGCGTCAGTACCGGAGCATTCACCCATTCCGGCTTGATTTCGCGCGGGGTGCGGCCCGGGACACGGCTCATGAACTGCTTGAAGCCGTCGCGGCCCTGCGGGACGTTCGGGTTGTGCTGGATGTAGCCGGGGTCCATGGTCTTGTCGGCCAATTCCAGGTGGCCATATTGAAGCATGTCCTTCAGCTCCTCGGTGGCCATCGCGAGGGTTTTCTCTTCCTCCTTCGAAAGCTTGCCCGTATTCCACTGCATCGGAGGCTTGGGCGAGACGCCCGTCTTCACTTCACCGCTTCCGGCCATTTTTTGCGCGCTATCCCAGTGTTCCTGGACCTTTCCGTTCTCGATGCGGAGGACATCGAAGGAATTGTAATGATAAGTGTTGGCCGGGTTGCGGGGATCTTTGTCTTCGTGTTCGAAGATGAGCCAGACGAAGTCTCCTCTGGCGCCCGACACGACCGGCATCTGGTCCGCCGGCATAGCTTTGGGGATAGGGTTCATCGGTTTGCGGCCGAGCTTAGTGAAGAAGTCGATGAAACCGGCGCGGCCGGTATTCACGTTGGGATTGTGTTGGATGTAGTTTTCGGCCTGGTATTTGGGCGCGAGCTCGAAGTGACCCGCGTAGAGCACTTCACGCCACCAGGTCATCACCATGTCGAGGTTCTTTTTCTCTTGCGGTTGGCGGATTGATGGACTCGGCCCTCAGCGGAAGGGCGAGCGCCAGCAGCAGCATCATACCGATCGACCGATGAATCATTCTCACGGTTTGGTCCCCTTTCAAAAATGACTTCGCAGTATTATCCGCGATTTCCGCGCTGCAAGGAAAATCGCGCACTTCGCCCTCCAGCGGCGGCGCCGACCATGCTTGACCCGTCGAGAACAGGCTGCTATTGTGGCGCCAAGTAAACACTTGGTACAGAACTTGTTCGCTGCGCTTTTTGAATTGGAGGTGGGAATGAATCGCATTGGTATAAGCTATGTCGGCCGGCTTGCTTGCTTTTGCGCTGGGTGGCGCAATGGCCTGGGGGCAAGCGACCACCGCTCAAATTACCGGCACTGTCACGGATCAATCGGGCGCCGTTCTGCCGGGCGTCGAGATCACTGTGACCCAAACCGCCACGGGAGCAAAAAGAACTGCCGTCAGCAATGAGACCGGCAACTACGTCCTGGCGAGTCTGCCGGCTGGACCCTACATGCTTGAACCCGGTCTGCCCCGCTTCAAGACGTACGTGCAAAGTGGGATTGTGCTGCAGGTCAATGCCAATCCGACAATCAACGTCGTACTTCAGATTGGT
>QHXD01000698.1:0-2723 GCA_003223895.1 Acidobacteriota bacterium | reverse complement strand
CGAACTGGTCTTCCTCGCCGGTATGGCAAACGTCGGCGGCAGCGGCTTCCTGAACTCGGTCCGCAATTATCCGACCGTCATGATTTCGGTGGCGGGCGGGATTGCAAACTGGACCGCCTATAACTTTGACGGCGTCGCGCACAACGACGCCTACAATAGCCTGAATCTACCGTTACCTTTCCCGGATGCGCTGCAGGAATTCAAAGTCGAATCCAGCGCTCTGCCGGCCCAATATGGCGTGCACGCATCGGCCAATGTGAACGTGGTCACGAAGTCCGGCACGAACGACATCCACGGTGATTTGTTCGAATTTGTGCGGAATGGAGTCTTCAATGCGCGAGACTTCTTTGCGGCGAAGCGCGACACGCTGAAGCGAAATCAATTCGGGGGAACCATCGGCGGCGCCCTCGTGAAGAACAAGCTTTTCTTTTTTGGCGGATATCAGGGCACCATTCAGCGCTCCGAACCGGCGCAAACGATCATGTACGTTCCCACTCCGGCCATGCTCGCCGGAGATTTCACCGCTTTTGCTGCGCCCCCGTGCCAGCCGCGGCAGGTCCCGCTGATGGCATCTCAAGGATTCGTGAACAACAGAATTTCGCCGGCTCTGTTCAGCCCGTTCGCTATGAAGGTCGTAGCGCGGCTGCCGCAGACGGATGACCCATGTGGCAAGGTGACCTATGGAGTGAAAAGCAATCAAAGCGAGCACATGGAAGTTGCCAGGCTCGATTGGCAACAAAGCCAGAAGCACTCCCTATTCGGGCGATTCTTCGTGACGAACCTGAATATTCCGACGGCGTTCGATCCGTCGAATGCCCTGACATTGACAAGGAACGGTCAGGCCGATCGGGTGTACGCGCTCTCGATTGGAAGCACATACTTGATCAGCTCCAATGTCGTCAGTTCGCTCCACATCGGAGCAAACCGCCAGGAAATTCCGAAGGTGACGGACCGATTCGCCACCTGGCCCGAACTGGGCGTTAATGCTCCCTACAATCCTGACGCCGAGCCGCGCATTACGATCACGGGAGGAAATGGCTTCGCCATCGGCGGGGGCAACGCCATCATCAATGGCGACTTCGGCGGGCCGAATCCGAACATCAGCGAAGATATAAGTTGGGTCCGAGGATCGCATCAGTTCGGATTCGGAGCGAACTACATGCACACGGGACTCAACTACAAGTCGGGTATCAATGCAACCGGGTTGATGAACTTCAATGGGAGCATCACCGGGGGGCTTGGCCTGGCCGATTTTCTGCTCGGTAAGCCCATCACCTGGACGCAGGGCAACGTTCAATCCTACTTGTACAACCGCCAGGAGTAGATGGCCGCCTACATACAGGATTCGTGGAGAGCGACTCAGCGTCTCACCATCAATTACGGCTTGCGGTGGGAACCATTCTTTGCATTCAAGAACAAATACGGATGGTTTGACCATTTCGACATGGACCTGTTTAACCAGAACGTCCACAGCACCGTTTATCCGAATGCGCCGGCGGGCCTGATCTTCCCGGGCGATTCTCAGTGGACATGGGGCCAGAAGAGCATTGCACATAACCGGTACAACGTGTTTGCGCCGCGTCTCGGTTTAGCCTGGGATCCGAAAGGCGACGGTAAAATGTCGATCCGGGCCTCGGCCGGAATATTTACGGACCGCGGCGCTTTGTATTCCATGAGCGCGATGGCGCAGGATTCACCGTACGGAAGCGTGATCCTGGTTAATAACCCGAAGGTGGACGATCCGTGGAGTACCTATCCGGGCGGAAACCCTCTGCCGATCGTGCTGCAAAAGAACATCACTTTTCCCACTACTGCTTCCTATGTCACGTATGACCCGCACTGGCACCCCACAACCGTGAACCAGTTTTCGTTGAGCGTTCAGAGGCAATTCGGCGAGCACTGGCTGCTGACGGTAAACTACATCGGCAACACGATTTCGCATCTGATGAATGAGCAACAAATCAATCCCGCTGTCTTCCTCGGAACGGGTCCATGCACGTTGAATACGGTGAATGGTCCAACGTCCTACCCCGTGTGCTCCACGACTGCCAATACGAACCAGCGGCGAGTTCTTTATATGAAGAATCCGGCGCTGGGCCAGTACTACGGCATCATTTCGACGAGCTACGCGGATGGAACGGGCAATTACAACGGCATGTACATACAGCTACAGAAACGCCTGAGCCGAGGTACGACTATCCTTGCCAACTACACGTGGTCGCACTGCATCAGCGATCTGTGGAATGGCAACCCCGGAAATAACGGCGTATCCAACGCCACTCCGGGGGACCGCCGGTTTGACCGCGGACCGTGCGATGACTCCGGTGCGCAGAGCACCGATCAGCGTCACGTGTTCAATCTGTCGGCAGTAGCGCAGGTGCCGAAGTTCTCCAACAATATGCTCCGGTTGCTTGCCAGCGACTGGCAGTTCTCGCCAATCCTGAAGCTCAAATCCGGGCCATACCAGACCATCAGCCTGGGAACCGACAACCTTCTCAACGGCGAGGTCACCACATACCAGCGTCCCAACCGGGTCCCCGGCGTCAGCCCCTACATGGATAACAAGAGCGTGGATGGCTGGTTCAATCCGAAGGCGTTCGCCGTTCCGCCTCTAGGCACCATGGGCGACGTAGCTCGAAACTCCGTTCAGGCTCCGGGAATGGTCCAACTGGATTTGTCCGTCTCCAGGACCTTCCGCATCGCTGAAGGAAAGTCGATCCAGT
>QHXD01000697.1 GCA_003223895.1 Acidobacteriota bacterium | reverse complement strand
TCTTTGAGGAGGGGAATACACTCGGCGAATTCATTCACATCTGTAACGAAAGTGACGCCGTAAGTCTTTTAGATCCGGTCGGCGGTTACTTTCATCTTTCACTTTGAGCCGCGGCTCATGCCAGTCTTCTATGAGCGCCGGTTTTTCCTGGAATCAACGAAATACCGGCGGTCATAGACCGCCGCTACAGTGCAGTTGCCTTCTCGGAGCACTTTTCCGCATCCGGTCAGGCTTGATTTGGGAACCAGTAGCCAAACGGCTACTGGCATCAGAGAAACCCAGCACGACAGATGGATCCGACCTGGCTGGAACGTTCATCGTACCGTAAGTCATTCAAGGGCCTGGTGGTAGCTGTTCCGCATCATGAGCGCTTGTTTTTCCTGTCCCCAAAGTACGATCTGTGCTATTCCTGCTGAATTGTCCGCTCTAAAACCTTCTTTGAGCGGAGGAACTATGTTCAGAAGATCAGTCTGGTATAGTGAATCGGTCCCAAGACACTGGTGCGTTTTGATCCCAAGACCGAGAAGTTCCAGACTACGACGATTCCGTCCGGAGGTGGAGTCGTGCGGAACATGATGGCAACGGCCGACGGCAACCTCGTGATGGCGTGCAGCGGCCGAAATCGCGTCGCTTTCGTCCAGGTCGGCGGTAGCAACACCAGATCACAATAGGAGGCTTCTAGTGGATACCAACATTGCTCGCCGGAATTTCATGGGAAGGCTGGCCGCCGTTTTGGGCTACGCGAGCCTGGCTCCCCTCGGACTGTCCGCGCAGCGGCGCGGCCGGCAAGAAGCGGCTGCCGCGGTGAAATCGGCGCTGGATAAAAAGGCGGACTACGACAAGTTCACGAAACTCGCCAACAACGAGAATCCGTACGGACCATCCGAAGCCGTCATGAAGGCCATGACGGATGCGTGGAAATACGCCAACCGGTACGGCTATCCCGACGGCGGTATCGTCGAAGCGATCGCCGAGCTTCACAAGGTGAAGCCGGAGAACGTGGTGCTGGGTTGCGGTTCGAGCGAAATCCTGAAAATCGTGGATGACGCCTTCCTGCCCGATCACAAGCTGGTGGTGGGTGTCGACCCAACCTATGAGACTGTTTACCGCTACGCTACCAACAGCAAAGCGAAGGCGATCGCGCTCCCGTTGACAAAGACATATGACGCCGACATGAAAGCCATCATCCACGCGACCAAATTGAATGCCCGGGATGTCGGTCTGGTCTACATCTGCAACCCCAACAATCCAACAGGCAGGATTGTTCCAAAGGACGAGATCAAGCTGCTCCTGGACAGCATTCCGCCAGACGTTCCGGTGTTCATCGACGAGGCCTATCACCACTTTGTCGACGATTCCAACTACGAATCGTCGGTCAAATATATTCTCGAAGGCCGGAAAGTGATCGTGGCCCGTACGTTCTCCAAGATCGCCGCCCTGGCCGGTATGCGCCTGGGCTACGCTGTTGCGCCGGTCGAAATCATCGACATGCTGAAGCCGCTGGTCGTGAGCTACAACGTCAACGCCGTCGTGAAGTATGGCGGTGCCGCGTCGCTGAAGGACATCGCGCACGAAGCGAAGATGAAGCAGCTCAACAAGCAGATCCGCGACAGGACCACCAATGAGCTGAAGGCGATGGGTTTTGAAGTTATTCCGTCACAAACCAATTTCTTCATGGTCAACGTGAAGAAAGACGTCGCGCAGGTGGGCGAGGAATTTCAGAAGAAAGGGATTCTCGTCGGCCGCAAGTTCCCACCAATGAACGAATGGCTCCGCGTATCGGTCGGCACCGATGACGAAATGAACCGATTCATGAAGGCTTTCAAAGAGGTTTTTCCAGCCGAGAAAACGACACAATCCAAAGCGTAAAATAGAAGAAAAAGACCAGCCGCGAATTACGCCAATTACGCCAAACATTTGGCGTAATTGGCGGCTGGTCTTTTGTGTTCCTGCCTCAATCTTGATAAAATAGTACAGATTGAAGGCAGACCCATGAAGAAAGACTTAAAAACCATCGATATTCTCAGCCGGGAGTATCCATACGGCTTCGTCACCGAGATCGATGAAGATTCCGTAGCCGCGGGTCTCAGTGAAGACCTCATCCGGCTGATTTCCGCGAAGAAGAACGAGCCGGAGTGGATGCTCGAGTGGCGTTTGCGAGCTTATCGGCAGTGGTTGACTATGACCGAGCCGACATGGGCGAACGTTCACTATCCTCCCATAGACTACCAGGCCATTCGCTACTATTCGGCGCCGAAGGCGCGCGCGAATGATACGAAGAGTTTGTCCGATGTCGATCCGGAGCTTCTCCGCACGTATGAAAAGCTGGGAATTCCGCTCAAGGAACAGGAGCTGCTTGCCGGGGTCGCCGTCGATGCGGTCTTCGACAGTGTCTCCGTTGCGACGACGTTTCGGGAAAAGCTCGAGCAGGCGGGCATCTACTTCTGTTCTTTTTCCGAGGCGGTTCAAAGGTATCCGGACCTGGTGCAGAAATATCTGGGCTCGGTCGTTCCGTACAGCGACAACTTCTTTGCGACGCTGAACTCGGCGGTTTTTACTGACGGGTCATTTGTCTACGTGCCGAAGGGCGTTCGCTGTCCCATGGAACTGTCCACGTATTTCCGCATCAACGCGCAGGAAACCGGCCAGTTCGAACGAACGCTCATCGTTGCGGACGAGGGTAGCTACGTCAGTTATCTGGAGGGATGCACGGCACCGATGCGCGACCGTAACCAGCTCCACGCCGCGGTTGTGGAACTGGTGGCGTTGGATGACGCTCAAATTCGCTATGCAACCGTGCAGAACTGGTATCCAGGCGATAAGGAAGGGCGCGGCGGCATCTACAACTTCGTGACCAAGCGTGGAAAGTGCCAGGGACGGAATTCGAAAATCTCATGGACGCAGGTCGAGACAGGTTCCGCGATTACCTGGAA
>QHXD01000694.1 GCA_003223895.1 Acidobacteriota bacterium | reverse complement strand
TGGTCCCGTCACGACGAAATCGATGAAGAACTGCGCGCCCATCTTCAAATGGCGGTCCAGGAACGCATCGGGCGCGGCGAATCAGCGGAGGAAGCCGAGCGCAATGCGCGACGCGAATTCGGAAACGAATTGCTGATCCGCGAAACGACTCGGGAGATGTGGGGGTGGACGCGCCTCGAACTCGTGCTGCGCGATGTGAGGCTCGCCCTGCGCCAACTACGCCGCAACCCTGTGTTCACTGCCGTCGCTATCCTGTCTCTTGGCTTGGGCGTCGGTGCGAACACCGCGATTTTCAGCATTGTGAAGGCGATGCTGCTGGCGCCTTTGCCCTATCCCGAGGGCGACCGACTTGTTATGGTCTGGGAGGATGTGCCCAGTTGGGATATCCCCCACAACACACCTGCGCCGGCGAACTTTCTCGACTGGCGATCGCAAAATCACGTGTTCGAAAGCATTGCTGCTTTCATGGGAGGTGTATTCGGCGACGTTGCACTCACCGGTGCGGGCGACCCTGACCAGATCCATGGCGCTCAGGTGACTTCGAACTTTTTCCGCGTACTGCGCGTCCGGCCGACGCTCGGCAGCGACTTTCAGGATGACGATGATCAAACTGGCGCAAGAATCGCTATCATCAGCGATTCACTTTGGCGACGCCGCTTTGCCGCTTCTCGCGACATAATCGGACGCAGCATCGCGCTAAACGGAAATGGGTACACCATCGCTGGTGTCATGCCTCCCTCCTTCGCTTACCCCACCACAGTGACCGAGGTGTGGACACCGCTGGAAATGAATACTCCTCGGATGCGCTCTCGCGGCGATCATTTTCTCGAGGTTGTGGCCAGGCTGAAAAAGGACGTTACCATCGAGCGCGCGGCCGTGGAAATGAACGCCATTGCCAAGCGGCTCGAGATCGAACACCCGGAAACCAACACTGGAATCGGCGCAACCGTAGTAGTACCCTTGCGCGAGCAACTGGCCGGAGACCTCCGCCCAATTCTGTTATTGCTCTTAACAGCCGTCGGTCTAGTGCTGATATTGGTTTGTGCCAATATCGCCAATCTCCTGCTGGCGCGAGCGCTGGCACGCGAAAAAGAAATGGCGATGCGGACGGCGCTTGGCGCATCGCGCGGCGCCGTGCTCCGCCAACTTCTTACCGAAAGTGCGGTTCTGGCAATCTGTGGTGGAGCCGCAGGCCTGGTGATCGGATATTCGGCTCTTGGTGTTCTCTTGAAGATTGTTCCTGCGGACTTGGTGATTGGTAAACTCGATCCGACACCTCACCGACTTGCCGGATCGGTGGACTTCGGCGTGGTTGCCTTTGCGGTCGGAATCTCGATAGTAACGGGTGTGCTGTTTGGGATTGCCCCCGCACTTTCAAGCCGCCGTGCCAATCTCAATGAGATCCTCAAAGCCGGTTCGCGGAGCATCAGCATGGGCGGTCCAGAGCGTTTGCGATCCGTGCTGGTCGTGGCGGAGACGGCGCTTGCATTTGCCCTGCTTGTCGGAGCCGGGCTCACCTTGCGTAGTTTCGCGGGGCTCTTGAACGTGAAACCAGGGTTCGATTCTTCTCACGTTCTCACCATGAGCCTAAACCTCGTGCCTTCGCGTTACCCTACGCGCGAGAAGCGCGCACCGGCGATTCGGGAGATCCTGCGCCATGTCGAAGAAGTGCCCGGAGTGGAATCCGCCGGCATCATCAATTTGCTCCCTCTTACGTTCCGGGGCGGCAGTAGCGGTTTCTATGTGGAGGGGACGCCGGCTCCGGGGCGGGGGCAGGCGCCCGCGGCGAATAATCGCATCGTCAGTCCCAACTACTTTAAGGCGTTGCGAATTCCCTTGCGCGGCGGACGTTATCTCGACGACCACGATCTGGCTGGCGCGCCTCTGGTCGCTGTCATCAACGAGACCATGGCGCAACGCTACTTTCCCGGCGGCGACGCGCTCGGCAAGCGCTTCAAGCGGGGCGGCCCAGACGCAGACACGCCCTGGTACACGGTAGTCGGCATTGTTGGCGACGTCCACCAATACGCACTCGATATCGAGCCCAACCCGGAAATGTATTTCCACTACGAGCAGGGTAGCTTCACTCCGCCGCGCGACCTGGTAATACGGACGGCAAGCGATCCCCTGAAGGTCGTGAAAGCAGTAAAGCTCGCGATTCGTGCGGTCGACGCCGAAGCGCCAACATACAGCGTACGGACCATGGATGAGGTGGTGAGCGAGACAGTAGTTATGCCGCGCCTGGAAGCATTGATGCTCGGGGGCTTCGGCTGGCTTGCGGTGATACTCGCGTCGATCGGAATCTACGGTGTCATCTCTTATGCCGTCTCGCGACGATCCACCGAAATCGGAATCCGCATGGCGCTCGGTGCGCGTCCCGCAGAGATCTTGTGGAAGATCCTCAGAGGGGCTCTGGGCCTTGTCGGCGCCGGTCTCCTGATCGGAATTCCTATGGTGCTACTGACGACAGGACTGTTGTCGCCGCTGCTTTATAAGGTGAAGACAAACGACATGACCACCTTGCTTTCCGCGGCCGGACTGTTGATCGCTGTTGCGATCCTGGCGGCCGCTCTCCCTGCCTTGCGGGCATCGCGTCTGGATCCCATGAGTTCGCTGAGGAACGATTAATGGCCCGGCAGCGAGATCGCGACAGGCCGTTTCATACGAGGCGGACGCACAGCGTGCAAATCTGCGGCACAATCCATCTCGTCCGAGACGGCAATGAGATGGATTGTCCGAAGCACGTTTATAAACTTCTCAGGAAGTCCATCATCGTCGGCCTCGTCTCTTGGAATCCGGACCGAGTTCGCAAGCCGCAAGCGCTCTGGCTTCGTCTCAATATCCGTCTCGGCGTAGATTCAGTCGTTTGTATGGACACGTGCCCGAGGAGGAATTGGATCTGATCCAATTCGCCGCCTGCGAAGATGTAAACCAGTATGCGGCCGTGATGTAACCGCCAACCGCAATGGCAATCAGCCCAGCTTGAGCTGCCAGCTGCTGTGTTGAGTCAAGGACTGCCGGACCGAGGGCAGTTTCGGTAGCCGGCCGCAGTTTGCCGGATCAATCCCATTGCCGATCCCGGTTATCCAGCCTATCTTTGTTTGGAACGCGCGCATTATGACCGTAAACGAAATTCGCCAGAAATACATCGACTTCTTCAAGTCAAGGGCACACGTGATTTTGCCCTCGGCTTCTCTGGTTCCGGAGAATGACCCGACCACCTTGTTCACCGGTTCCGGCATGCAGCCCATCGTGCCGTTTCTGCTTGGAGAACCCCACCCCAACGGATCACGGCTCGCTGACAGCCAGAAATGTTTCCGTTCTCAGGACATTGAGGAAGTAGGGGACAACCGCCACACGACATTCTTTGAGATGCTCGGGAATTGGTCACTTGGCGACTATTTCAAGAGAGAACAAATCGAATGGATGTTTGAGTTTCTGACCCGGGAACTCGGTTTGGATCCCGCTCGTCTGTACGTGACGGTGTTTGCCGGAGATCCGAAGATCGGCATTCCCAGGGATGAAGAAACAGCGGCACTCTGGACCGCACAGTTTTCCAGGGTCGGCATCGATGCGAAGGATCGGATTTTTTTCTACGATGAAAGGAAAAACTGGTGGTCGCGGACGGGCGTTCCCGCCGCCATGCCCGTCGGGGAGCCCGGCGGGCCGGATTCGGAGATGTTCTGGGATTTCGGCGCGCACCACGGACTGCATGAGAGATCCGCATTCAAGGACAAGCCGTGTCACGTCAACTGCGACTGCGGACGTTTTCTTGAAATCGGCAACAACGTTTTCATGCAGTACAAGAAGACGGAACAGGGATTCGAGCCTCTGCCGAAAGCCACCGTCGACTTCGGCGGCGGTCTTGAGCGTATGGCTGCGGCCCTTATCGACGATCCCGATGTTTTCAGGATCGACCTGTTCGACCGGGCTCGATTGGAAATCGAGAGGGCGAGCGGCAAGTCGTATGGCGCGTCCGAGCCTGACGGGCCTGACGGGCCTGACGCCTATGCGTTCCGTGTGATGCTCGATCACCTTCGCGCCGCGACATTCCTCATTGCTGACGGAGTCCTGCCCTCCAACAAGGACCAGGGCTATTACGTTCGCCGGCTGATCCGCCGGGCGATCCGGTTTGGCCATACGCTGGGCGTGAGAGGCGCTTTCTGCGCATCGGTGGCTTCCGCGTACATTGAAACGTATTTGGGGGCCTATCCGTCGCTCATCGAGCGGCGTGATCAGATCGGGAACGAACTCTCCAAGGAGGAGGCCAGGTTCAAAACCACTCTCGAGAAGGGTCTGAAGGAATTTGAAAGGATGTTTGCCGGAACGGGTTCGGTGTCGGGCTTGGATGCTTTCAACCTGTATCAATCCTTTGGCTTTCCGCTCGAATTGACGCAGGAACTCGCGCAGGAAAAGGGCCAGCAGGTGGAACGTGTCGTTTTTGAACAGGAGTTCAGGAAACACCAGGAGCTTTCCCGCGCAGGTTCAGCCGAGAAATTTGCCGGAGGCCTGGCCGATCATTCGGAAAAGACCGTCCGGTTGCATACGGCAACCCACTTGTTGCATCAGGCGCTTCGACAGGTGCTGGGTCCCCACGTCGCACAGAAGGGAAGCAACATCACGCCTGAGCGTCTGCGTTTCGATTTTTCTCATCCGGCCAAAATGACAGCCGAGGAAATTCAAAAAGTGGCTGACATCGTCAATGAACGGATTCAGGAGGATCAGCCCGTCCATTTCGAGATTCTGGATATCGATGAGGCGAAACGGCGCGGCGCGATCGGTTTGTTCGAAGACAAATATGCCGCTCTGGGAAACAAGATCAAGGTCTATTTCATCGGGGACCAGCCCACCGAGGCCTATTTCAGCAAGGAAGTTTGCGGCGGTCCGCACGTCACCCGTACGGGAGAAATGGGCGTCTTCAAGATCGAGAAGGAAGAGGCGTCTTCCGCGGGAGTCCGCCGGATCAAGGCCACTCTTGGATAGGCTGTTCGCTCAGTCATAAACGAAGACGACAAGGGCGGACACTCCGGTGAGCAGCGCCGGCACCACTTCTCTGCGATGAGGCCATGTGAGATTCAGGGTCTGCAACCCAAACCGGCCGGATGGTTGCCTACGTTCAGCAACAGTGACGGATCGTGGGTAGGAATTTCAAGTGTATGCGGGTCGGAGACGGAGCGGGTTCGCATTCGAAACCGAACCCGCTCCGGCAGGGGGGAAATGTATTTACTGACTGGTTTTCCCTGTGGAGTTCGTCACCTTAAACGGATATCCCGGGGGGCCGTTCACATAGAACGCCCCAAACGTCGTGATCTTATCCATGTCGGGATACAACACGCTAATGGCGGGTGCATCTCGGCTCCCACGCGGCGCGAACCACACGGCCCCGTCTTTCGTGAGTTGTATCTTCGGCGTGTCAGCCGCGAACTGCGGTTTCGGATAGAACGTGAACGTCTGGTCTTTCGGATTGAACTTACCGATCATCGCGCCTCGATCAGCCGTCGGCGAGTCGGCGAACCACATGTTGCCGTCGAGGTCTTGAGAGACGTCGTATGGCTGCGCGTTCTGCTCGGGAATGGTGTATTCGGTTATGCGGAGTGTGGTCTGGTCCAGTTTCGCCAGCTTGCCAGGACGCTTGCCGGCGGCCCAGATGCCCCACCAAATGTTGTTCTGATAATCCACATTCGGACGCCGAGTCTGGCCGGGGTATGTCGGTGGCGTAAA
>QHXD01000693.1 GCA_003223895.1 Acidobacteriota bacterium | reverse complement strand
GGTGCAACGTCCGCCGGCAGTGACACAACCACACTGATCTACGGAAACATCGTTAAGTACTATTAAGAATTTAGGAGAATCAGATGAAACGATATGACGCGATTCCAATAATAATGACTGTTCTTACACTGGCCATCTTCCTGCCGCCCGCATCTCTCTTCGGCCAGGCTACCGGCGTGGCGGGCGCGGGTGCCGGTACGTTCCCCGCCAACACGGCACTGAGTGGCGTCTCCTTGAGCGGCCTGAAATTCGGCATGGGTGTCCTCATTCCCGGTGACACGACCGCCGACGGCCAGCTTCAGGCCACGCTGTTGGGTACATCGGTCCTGGGTCAGCCGCAAAACATCGAAGTCGGGGGCGACGCCACCAGTGGCATACTTGGCACTGGCAGCCGAACCTTCTCCGGGACAGCCACCGTGGACATGGGCGATGGCACTCCGCCTCTCCTCAATGTGCCATTCACTGTGGCCGCTACGGCAACGGGCCTGGTGCTGACCCTCGGCGCGACAACTTTGCCTGCGGCAGGGCTGACTGCCGGGAGTATCACCATCAAATGAAAGTGCCCGCAGGGGCACAGCCGCTGAATTCCAAATCGGGTTAACAGCCAGAGCGGGCGGCAAGCGAAAGCCGCCCGCTCTAAAAACTTTCCAAAATCTCAAACTTTGCCATCTGTCCACTAACGCCGTCCCTTGTCCTGGGCTTGCGACATTTCCGTAGCGTGTCTCAAGCAGACAATTTTCGTCTACAGGCTAGGGAAATCCACCCTCACTGCCTTCAGGCCGGATCGACTTGCGTTGCGGAAAACCATGCAGCGCCGCTACATGAGATCGATCTCGATCCGAGGTACGCGTCGTGCAATTTAGATTGGCGATGTGCTATCTCATATGGCGACGATCGAATTTGCATGGGTCATTCTATCGAGACGAACTCCGCCACCTGTCAAGACACATCGAATTTATGGAACGAGGACAAGCAGGTTGTTATGAAAGGAACTCGCTTTCCATTCAACCCACCCCATCCAATCATCACGTTCCTCGCCTTAGCTTCTGTCCTCTTTGGCAAGCGCAATCGAGTCCCACCAAACCCAAACTTTGATCCGTTTGTGGTCGCAACGACCACGGTCTCCGCAAACGCCTCCGACAACGTGGGTGTGGCAGGCGTGCAATTCAAGCTGGATGGTGCCAATCTCGGCGCCGAGGACACGAATTCCCCCTACTCGGTATCCTGGAACACCACCACCGCTTCCAACGGCTCCCACACCCTCACCGTTGTCGCCCGGAGTGCCAAAGGTAACAGCACAACAACAAACGTCACTTTTGCGGTTCCGGGCACGTACGTCCTCCGGTTGACAGCGTCCGATGGAGCGCTCAGCTCATCGGACCATGTGATTGTGACGGTCAACGCACTGTAACCATCGGGCTAAAGGCCCATAGCGGGCGGCGTGCCACGCCGCCCGCGCAAAGAATTTCTTCCAGGTGATGTCGTATGAAGAGAGCGCGCCTTGCATTTTTCCTGCCGAATGCCATTGTCCTCACACTAATCCTGCTGGCTATGGGTCTCAATTCCGGCACAACGGTGGTGGCCGCCACCACGCCCTTGTATGGATTGGAATGGCCCGGCAACGGTGCCGTGCGCCGCATGCTCTACTGGCACAACCCGTTCCCCATCTACGATGCCACTTATGTCTTCAAAGTGTTTCCACGCAAGAAAACCACCGGACCCACTGGTTACTACACGACGTTTTTCTGGGGCAATGACGGCCGATTCGACTGGCAAAGCGGCGGCGCCAATACCTATTACGGCGCGCATCCCTATCCCATTCCTGCGCCCAACGGCCCTGGCCAGTGGGAGATTTCCGTCAATAGCAACGATTACGTCACCGGCAGCGAGGTCGGGTGGGGCCGCTGGTATACTCAGGCCTTCCGCGCCTGGCGGGAATCATCCTCCATCACCCATCACGAGTTTTACTGGGACTGGCCTGACACGAGCAAGGTCATCAGCCAGACCGTCGTCGATTCGAACTGGGCGAAGCAAAACCCACCGACACCCGCGATTGTCATGGGGCAAGCCCCGGATTTCAACGGAGCCTCCTGGGGAGGCTATCCCGGATGGGAAGAATTCAACGGCATTATCCGCGGTATCCAGATCTACTCCGGACTGCTCTCGATGGCCGACCTTCAGGCCGAAATCAACGCACCCCAATCCACCACGGCCGGCCAGAACCTCATCTGGTATCTCAATACCGATCCTCGCCCCGGCGACGTGAGCGACAAGAAAACAATCGGCACACCGCACAATCCGTCCTGGGCCGGCACCACCGCTCTGGAGTGGACTGACCAGACGTCTTCGGATACGACTCCTCCCTCCGCCCCCACCAACCTCACCGCTACGGTGGTGTCTTCCAGTCAAATTAACTTGTCGTGGGCTGGATCCACCGACAATGTCGGCGTCACCGGCTACAGCATCGAACGCTGTTCCGGTTCAGCCTGCACCAATTTCACCCAGATTTCGACTCCTGGCGGAACCTCTTACTTCGACAACGGACTCGCCGCCAATACGCCCTATCGCTACAGAGTCCGAGCGACCGACGCCGCGGGAAATCTTTCGACATATTCTTCGATTGCGAGTGCGACCACTACCACACCGCCCGATTCGACGCCACCGACGGTTTCCCTGACAGCCCCCGTCAACGGCGCGACGGTTTCGGGCACGACCACGGTTTCTGCCACGGCCTCCGACAATGTCGGAGTCGTGGGCGTTCAATTCAAGCTCGACGGCGCCAATCTGGGAGCCGAGGATACGGCCTCTCCGTATTCGGTATCGTGGAACACCACCACCGCTTCCAATGGCTCGCACACGCTCACGGCCGTCGCTCGTGATGCCGCTGGCAATAGCACCACCTCCGCCGCCGTGACAGTGACCGTGAGTAACACTGCTCCAGATACGAC
>QHXD01000692.1 GCA_003223895.1 Acidobacteriota bacterium | reverse complement strand
ACCCTCCGGAATCCTCAGTCTGAATTTCTCAGAAGCTCCGCATGGGGCGGACGGTCCTTTTTGGGTAATGGGCAGGACCGCAGCTTCTGAGTAAAAGCGGCCGCACCGGTGTGCCCTTGCGCGCCGGTGGGCCGTCACCCTGATCGTTAGAAACAAACAACAGAAAATGAAAGGAGAACACCTTATGCCATTCACAAATCTAACGCTCGAAGCAATCGAGCCGTCGCCATGCAACCCGCGCCGGCACCGGAACAAGCTGGAGGATGCGGATCTGATGGCGAGTATCTCAACGCACGGAATCCTGACTCCCTTGCTGGTGCGTCCGATTCAGGATTCCGAGAAGTATCAGATTGCCGCCGGTCATCGCCGATATGAAGCCGCGAAGAAGTTGAGCCTGGTGACCGTACCGGTTCAGATCCGGGAAATAGACGACAAGGAGTATATGGAAATTCTGCACGTTGAAAATCTTCAACGTGAAGATGTTCATCCACTCGACGAGGCGGCTGGCTACAAAGAGCTGCTGGAGCAAGGCGGCTATGACATAGCCACATTGTCGGCAAGGCTTGGTAAGTGTGAAACGCATGTTTACCAAAGATTGAAGTTGAATGAGCTCATCAAAGAAGGCCAGAAGCTGTTTCTGGAAAACCGAATCGGCTTCGGGCACGCCGTAATCCTGGCGAGGCTCGATAAGAAGCAGCAGAAAGACATTCTCGCAAACCATCTTTTCTCCTATCGGAACGAACCTGTTCCAGTGCGGGAATTGAGCGAGTATGTTCGGCACTATCTCTATCTGGACCTTGGCAACGTACCGTGGGTCCTCGACGACGCGGATCTTCTGAAAGAGGTTGGCGCATGTTCTTCATGTCCGAAGCGGACGGGCTCGAATCCATCATTGTTCACCGACATGCAGAACAACATTTGCACCGATCGCGGTTGTTTCGAAAAGAAGATGCAAACGCATATCGACAAGCAGATCGAATCGCGCCCTGGATTGCTCCGGTTTTCGGATTACGCGGCCAACCATAGAAAGGATGCTTCGGTTTTGACCGGCGCCGCATGCCGAAGGATTTGGGACAAAGAGGATAAGTGCAACTCGGCACAGGAGGCGATCTGTATCGACGGCAGCGAGCGGGGAAAGTCCATCTTCGTATGCCGCAACAAAGAGTGCCCGACGCACGCGTTCCATCCCAATCAGACTGGTAATGCGGTACTTCAGATGCCGACGCCAGAAGGAAACACCGGATTGAAAAGACCTTCCGGCAAAGGCTGTTTTCGGAAATCCGCAACAAGGTGAATTCCCTTCCCGGCGATAAAGTGACGCGGATCGTGGCGCACGCAATGTGGCGTCGAGTAGGCGGAGATTCAAAACGGGCCTTGCTGAAGGCTGCGGGGCATGACGTCCCTCGCGAGTCTATCGAGCAGTTCGGGGACCGGCTTCTCGAGAAGGCTGGCCCGGTTGAAGTCGGGCGGATGCTGGTCTGTATGGCGATTGCCGATGAGCTGATGGTGCCTTTATCTCAGGCGGCGAAGCCGGAAACCATGCTGAAACTGGCTGATGTGTACGGCATCGAAATTAAAACGATCCGCGATGTAGTAAGGAACGAAAGGAAACCTGGATCCAAACAGAAACGGAATCACACGAAAGCCCACCCCGCGGCATGGCCGCATTTCTTCCGTAACGAATCAACAACAAATTACTCATTGAAAGGAGCAGTGTATGTCTGAAGCAACGTTAATTGCCCACTGCGGCACAGCCAAAGTGTCCCGCGCAGAATTGAAAGCGATCCCTGTGCCGGAAGGCACAAGGACCTTCAAGCCAATCCCGCATCACGAAATCGTCGACGCGCTCGTGGAAGCTCTCAGCTTCCGGTACATTGGCGTTATTCGCGATGAATACGCCGTTTCTCCCGACGGCATGCGACTGTTTGGCGTGTTGGATCTGCAGACAGCCTTTGATGGGTGTCGGTTCGCGATAGGCTTGCGCAACTCCAACGATAAGAGCCTTAGACTCGCTCTGACCTGTGGTGTCAGGGTGTTTGTCTGCGACAATTTATCGTTTCAAGGCGAATTCACGCCCGTCCTCGCGAAGCATTCGAAGAACTTCTCGGTCGTGGATTCGCTGGCGATCGGCGTGGACCGCATCCAGCGCAATT
>QHXD01000691.1 GCA_003223895.1 Acidobacteriota bacterium | reverse complement strand
CACGCTCTCGAAAATGGCCTCCGACGCTCTCGAATCCGGCAGTCCGCAGAATAATCCGAATGTTCCTTCACACGCTCAGATCATCGAATTGTACGAGGCGGCCTGGTAGAAGAATCAGCGTCAGGGCAGGAGCACGTTCGGCTGGACGGATGAAAACACGTCTCCCGAATACTTGAGGCCGATCGAGTACACATTGCGCGACAAACTGGAATCGCTGATGATGACTTTGCCGGTTGCATTCGGGGGAAGCGCCGCCAGTTCGTCCAAAAAACGCGCAACCACGCCACCAGGCGGAACCAGAACCAGGAAACTGACCGTTACGCTTCCCACTACATTGAAATTGAAGGTTGCGGTCGTGAGATACGGGTTTGCAATCGCGATCGCCAGGCGTGAGCCGCTTCGCCGGTCGAACACGTATTCAACGGACCTTCCGCCTATCGAGGATGGAACGTTGGCTTCGGCAACGGGATTGGGAACTGACGGACTCGAAAAGAGCGAAAAATTCGACGCGGCAAAGACCGGCTGTGCGCAAGTCAGTAAAGCGAAGCCCGACACGAGTGGTTGGTCACCGATGGACCTGATGATCTCGTAGCCTGCAGGGAAGATCGCGAAGGTCACGGTCGATGCCGGAAATGGCAGTGCTCCATTCAGTCCTTCCAGGCGCACGGAGAATCCAGCCGTTTGAAGCGAGCAACTCGCAAATGTCGGATTCGGATTCGAAAGAATGAGTTCAGTTCGATAGGTTCCGCCTGAAGCCGTTCGTCCATGGGCAAACCACGGAAAGACATGCTGCGTTGAACTGAGCGTTTGACCGAACGCCGCCCCCGGGACTAAGACGGCCAGTAACAGGACTCTGAACATGAATACCTCCATGACACAATGCGCTTCACCTTCTTAACCTTATTCGAGTTGACATTCCAGTTCTAACCTGGGTTGAACCACAAAGACACAAAGGGCACAAAGACACAAAGAAGGCCGCCATCAAGAATTATTTAAGGCGGCCTTCTTTGTGTCTTTGTGCCCTTTGTGTCTTTGTGGTTCAACCCGAATTTGCTGTAGACTCCGCTGTTGCCGGAGGTGAACCGCAATGAAACTCTTCCACCTTTTCTCAATCACGTTTCTGATCACTCCTGTTGTGCTTCGCGCGGCAGAGGATCCCTATGCGGCGCAGCTTTTCAAGCAGCATTGTGCGTCCTGTCACGAGACGGCAGCCGCTGCACCCGGCGCGCGAATCCCGCCCGTTTCCGTGCTCAAGGCCATGACGCCGACGGCCATATTGAGAGCGCTCGAGAGCGGAATCATGAAATCGCAGTCCGCTGTCCTGTCCACCAACGAGCGCCAGGCTGTGGCGAACTTTCTGGGTACGGCGGTAACCGTCGAGCGGAGGCGCGACGAAATCGCGAACGCCTGTCCGGCCGGCGCCGGATGGAAAGACGGTCCGGGTTGGACCAACTGGGGCGCGGGCCTGACCAACATGCGGTTCCAGCCTGCGAACGAAGCGGGATTGAAAGCAGAGGATCTGCCGAGGCTGACGGTGAAATGGGCTTTCGCGTTTCAGGATTCTGCCGTGCTGCGGTCGCAGCCGGCTGTTTACCGCGGCAGAGTGTTCGCCGGGAGCCAGGACGGGAGCGTCTATTCGCTGGATGCGGAGACAGGCTGCGTGCATTGGAGCACGACTGTGCAGGCCGAAGTGCGCTCGGGCATTACCGTCGCCGAAGTCGACGGAAAGCCGGCACTGTTCTTCGGCGATTCCTCGGGCTACCTGTATGGGCTGGACGGCGCGACGGGAAAACAGTTGTGGAAGCTGAGCCTGGATGATCACCCCACAGCCAAAGCGACCTCCACACCGGTGTTTTACCAGGGACGCCTTTACGTGGGGATGTCGTCGCTGGAAGAAGCGATGTCGGTGTCGCCCGCTTATGTGTGCTGCACGTTCCGAGGCAGCGTGTCCGCAGTGCAGGCATCGGATGGGAAGGTTGTGTGGAAGACGTACATGGTCGAAGGGACGCCGAAAGAGCAGCCGAAAACAAAGCGAGGTTCGGCGGTCATGGGCCCGTCGGGCGTGGGTGTGTGGACCGCCCCGACGCTCGATACCGATCACGGCGTTATGTATGTGACGACCGGCGACAATTATTCCGATCCGCCCACGCCGTTCAGCGATGCCGTGGTGGCCTTGCAGATGTCTACCGGAGGGATACTGTGGTCGAAACAACTCACCGCCGGAGATGCCTGGAACAGCTCCTGCTACCTGGCCGGCAAGGTGAACTGCCCGGACTCCGACGGTCCCGATTTTGATTTCGCCTCGTCCGCGGCGCTGGTGTCTTTGCCCAATGGCCGCCGCGCGCTCATGCTCGGGCAGAAGTCGGGTATGGCGTATGCGATCGATCCCGACCGGCGAGGCCAGATACTGTGGCAGGCGCGAGTGGGGAAGGGCGGCACGGTCGGCGGTATCGAATGGGGCGGGGCGACGGATGGCCGTAATTTTTACGTCGCTTTATCGGATGTGGACTTCCAGGTTTCGCTTGTGCCCGGCACCAACGATCGAAAATACGAACTGGATCCGAAGAAAGGTGGCGGGATGTTTGCTTTCCGCGTCGACAACGGCCGCCGGATCTGGCAGACGCCTCCGCCCGGTTGTCGCGATCGCAGGCCGTGCAGTCCCGCCCAGTCGGCTGCAGTGACAGCGATTCCGGGCGCCGTCTTTTCTGGATCGCTCGACGGCCATTTGCGCGCATATGCCGCCACGAGCGGAAAAATCCTCTGGGACTATGACACGAACCGCGAGTTCAAAACTGTCAACGCGAAACGGCGCGGACGGGGTGGTCGCTCACAAGTTACGTCGCGGGAATGCGTTTTGGAACATGGGGCTTTGACTAACCACCCCGTCTGCGCCTTTCAAAGGTGGCTTCGCGACATTTTATTAGCGGCGCAGCCACCCCTCCTTTGCAAGGAGGGGAATCCGTTCTCCAGGTTGGGCAACACGGGCTTTAGCCCGCGTTCATTGCGGTGGCCGGCGTTTGTGCCAATCGGTGGCTTGCTCGTACGCGTGGGCGAGCCTCAAAACGACCGCTTCCCCTCCGGAGGGGCCAGCAATTTGCAAACCTATCGGGAGACCTGACCTGGTGAAACCGCAGGGAACGGAAACGACAGGCACGCCATAAACGTTGAATGGCGATGTGTTGCGTATGCTGCGGTTTGCGATCTCGATCGACGTATTCACATCTGTCGCCAGCTCCGAAATGGCAAGTGGCTGGACCGCCGTCGTTGGACTGACCAGCACATCTACCGTCTCGAACACGCGCCCGATTGTACGGCGATTCAGCGCGAGTTCCCGCCGGCCCTCGATATAAGCCGAAGTGGTGATGTCGGCGCCCGTGCGTATCCTCATCAGAGTTTCGGGTTGGTAGAGCTCCGGCGTTTTTTCAACGAATTCGGCGTGGTAGGCGTACGCTTCAGCAGCTCTTACCGAGGCACGCAGCCGCTCCTGGGTGCTCGCGTTCAAACTGACCTCCCGCAGACCCGCCGTCAATTTCTCTAAGACCGAGAGGGCATTGTTCACTGCGGTTTCAATCTCCGGATCCAGGGCTGAGAAAAAGAAATCGCGAGCGGGGATGCCTAACCGCAACGAGGATACTTTGGTCTGCAGCGCGGCGGTGTAATCCGGAACATTGATTTGCTGACTTGTGGTTTCTGCGGGATCATAGCCGGCGATCGTCTGGAGCATGATCGCCGCATCCGCCACGGTGCGCGTGATTGGGCCGACGTGATCGAGAGACCATGACAGCGGAATGACGCCCCTTGTGCTCACCAGGCCGTAAGTGGGTTTAAGCCCGACCATGCCACAATAGGCTGCAGGCTGCCGGATAGAACCTGCGGTGTCTGATCCAAGAGTTCCGAAGAAAAGCTCTGCGGCCACGCCTGCCGCGGAACCACCCGATGACCCTCCGGCTATATGTCCAGGCTCCCAGGGATTGTGTACTGGTCCGAAGTGAGTGACAACCGAAGTGCCCCCGAAAGCGAATTCATGCATGTTGTTCTTACCAAGAAGAACAGCGCCTGCGGCTTTGAGCCTGCGAACGACTTCGGCGTCTTCGGTGGGGACACGATCCTTGAATACAGCGCTGGCTGCGGTCGTCTTCACGCCGGCCGTATCGAACAGATCCTTTAACGCGACAGGAATTCCGTGAAGCGGTCCGCGCCATCGGCCCCGTTGTATGTCGGATTCGGCTTCTCGGGCCTCGGCTAATGCGGACTCTGCGGTGAGCGTAATAAAGGTATTCAGCCTTGGGTTGACTCGTTCGATTCGAGCAAGGCACGCCTGTGTCAGCTCAACAGGCGAGATCTTCTTCCTGCGAACCAGCTCCGCAGCTTCGCGGATACTCAATTTTGTAACATCATCGTCTCGGCGTTGACTGCTGCCTGCTTCCGTTTGTTTGGCCGCAATATTCAAAGA
>QHXD01000683.1 GCA_003223895.1 Acidobacteriota bacterium | reverse complement strand
TCGCCATTTGGAGAACCACCAGGAGCGAGTTATCATCTCTCGGCCAACACACGAGGAGGACATGCAATGGAAGATGAGATCACACGACGAGACTTCGTATCGATAACCGTTGGGGCGAGTATTGCCGCAGCGACAGAGGGGCAGGCGTCCGCGCAGCAGCGCGTCGCCGAAACAAATGTTGAAATCAAAACCTCTGACGGCACATGCGATGCGGCTTTCATCCACCCGGCGACTGGTTCGCACCCGGCAGTCCTGATCTGGCCGGATGCGTTTGGGCTCCGGCCGTCCATGCGTGACATGGCCAAGCGGCTGGCGGCGGAGGGGTACTCAGTGCTTGTGCCAAACCCGTTCTATCGGGTGGCCAAGTCGCCGGTGTTCGAGAACGCATCCAACTTCAACTTCGGCGATCCGGCCCAGCGCAACAAGCTGACGCCGTTGATGGGATCGATCAACGCGGCGGGAGCAGCCGAACGCGATGCTGTTGCGTTCATTACGTGGCTCGATGCGCAAAAGGAAGTCGATCGCACGAAAAAGATCGGCACGCAGGGTTACTGCATGGGCGGACCACTCGTGGTCAAGACCGCAGCGGCCGTGCCGAACCGCGTGGGCGCGGGCGCTTCGTTCCACGGCGGAGGCCTGGTTACGGCGAACCCTGACAGCCCGCACTTGCTCGCAACGAAGATCAAGGGTCGGATGTACTTCGGCATCGCTGCAAATGACGACATGCAGCAACCCGACGCGAAGACCAAGCTGAAGGAAGCGTTCGCAGCCGCGAAGGTCCCCGCCGAAATAGAGGTGTACCCGCAGTCGCAGCACGGGTGGTGCGTAGCTGATATGCCGAAGCAAGCGAACGGCCAGCCCATCTATAACAAAGCGGATGCGGATCGCGCCTGGGGCAAGTTGCTGGCGTTGTACAAAGCCGGCCTGGTCTGATTGACTGTAGCGGCGCTCTATGAGCGCCGGTTTTTCCTGGAATGAACGAAATACCGGCGGTCATAGACCGCCGCTACAGTGCAGAAAGTTCCATCATTTTGATGATGCAACACCATCAAAATGATGGTTACGAATCGATTGTTACAGTCCGCGTGATACAGGTGCGGCGCTTGACGGTGCACGACATGTGGGGCAGTGTCATCCGTTATGCCACCGAGAATCCTCAGTTGGAGTTCTATGCGGGTTACTCGAAACTCGTATTGACGCTGCCGCCGATGCTGGAAGGTCAAATTTACTTTGCACCGTCGACCGCAACCCTCTCAGTCCCCGTTCCGCCAAATACAGGTCAACTGGTATTGATCGCGACCATGTGGGAACTCACCCACAACATCCGGGACCCTATGTTTGCTGTGTTCGACAAGAATAGCAACTTTGGAAGCGGCATACGCGCACTCAACACTCCGAAGATCTGGTTCGAGCTCAACCCGATTTTCAGGAAGCCGATACTGATGCGTGCTAACGGTTATGAAATAACGGTGCAGATTACGACGCCATCCTTGACTACTGCGACTTTTTGACCCTCCTCCAAACGACGCTAGACGCATAAGGCACCAGGACACAAAGCCTGGTGCCTTTGTAACACTTTTTCTTCGGTGAGCGAAGATCGTGAGGCGAGGGAATTCCCCTCCTGGAACAGGAGGGGTGGCTGCGCCAATAAGAAAAAGCTTCCTTTCCGAAGCGGCGCAGGCGGGGTGGTCGCTCACACGAAATGTTTCGCCGAACTGACCACCCCGGCCGCGCTTTCAAAGGAGGCTTCGCGGCATTTATTGATGGCGCGTCCACCCCTCCTGTCCCAGGAGGGGAACACCCTCGCCTGGTGTTATGTTCCACTAGACGCATTTACTACTGGAGTCATATAATACGAATCTCGTAGTATTAAACTATCATGCCGAATAACGATCTGGACAAGCTCGCCTACGCTCTCAACGAATTCGCCAAGCTCTATCAGTTTCGAAGTCTGGAGAAGAGGCTCTATGGCGCCCTGACGGTTTCGCAATCCTATTGTCTGAGGACTCTCTACTTTCAGGGCGACAAGACGATGAGTGAACTGTCGGCTGACCTGGGCGTCCGGTTAAGCACGATGACGGGCATCATCGATCAGTTGGAATACAAGCGACTCGTCGAAAGAGTGGACCATCCCGAGGATCGGCGCAGCCTGCGGGTAAGGCTCACTCCGAGGGGCAAAGAGGTATACGGAGCCGCACACGAAGCATTCCTTGGGTATTTGAAACCTGTGTTCGACCGGCAGACGGATGCCGGCCGCCAGAACATCCTCCGATTTGTCGCCGATGTCACTGGCGCCGTTCGCCGGTGGCAGGACAATCCCAATCGAAAGGTACGACGCCGTGCAAAAAAGAATTCGTAGCGCGGAACAACGCGATGCGCAGGCGTTAGTGGATATCTACGCTCCTTTCGTTTTGGAAAGCGCAACGTCCTTTGAAGCCGCGGTGCCCACGGTTTCAGAGATGGAGCAGAGAATCAATGCGATAGGAAAGCGATATCCATGGCTGGTCTTCGAGGGAGATGGCAAGGTTCTCGGATATGCCTACGCTTCTCCTCACCGCGAACGGAAAGCCTACCAGTGGTGTGTGGAAGTATCTGTCTACATTCATGGCGACGTTCGCAATCGCGGAGTTGGGCGTGTGCTCTACTCGAGTCTCTTCGAGATCCTGCGCATGCAGGGATACGTCAACGTTTATGCCAACGTGACCCTGCCGAACCCTGCGAGCATTCGTCTCCATGAGACGATGGGTTTCCAGCGGATCGGTGTTTACTCGCGAGTCGGTTTCAAATTGGGAAAATGGCATGACGTTGTCTGGTTACAAATCCCAACGCCTAAGCCCCACCAACTCCGTCACTTGCCCGAATCTTTTCACAACTCTCAGTAAACTCCCGCTAGCAGGCTGCGGAAAATTCACTGTAGCGGCGGTCTATGACCGCCGGTATTTCGTTGATTTCAGGAAAGACCGGCGCTCGTAGAGCGGCATCAACGCTTCGATGATGGTCGTCGCCGCCACACCGGTCGGCGCGCCGGGAATACCACGAAGACCGGCCGGTTGACAGTCTGGCGCGTGAGGTTCGAGAGAGCGGTCAGCGGCCCGGCACGACCACCTGTACTTTGGTCGTGTCCCAGCCCGCAACGAGCAGATTGATCGGCGCAAGTTCCGGCACCTGTATCAGCCTCAGTCTATAGAGTCCCGGAATCACGGCGGCAAATTCGAAAGACCCGTCCTGTTTTGCCGCCGTTTCGAGACTGCCGATGATCGGGCCCGTCACTTCAACTCTCGTGGAGGTTAAACGAGCAGCCGGCAGGCCG
>QHXD01000682.1 GCA_003223895.1 Acidobacteriota bacterium | reverse complement strand
TTTCAACCCTCTTTATCAGATTGGCGGACCCCGCTCCATCCAGCTCGCATTGAAGCTTCAATTTTGAATTTGCCAAATGTCCAACCAAGGGAAACTGTTGCTCTCGTTTGCGACGGTCCAATTCTCTACGCTGCGCGGTCGTACGTGGAATAGCCTCGCGCTAGACGAGGGCGGGTTCGAGATCAGCATCTCTCGTGATTTTGGCTTCAAGCACCCAATGGCAAAGATCCTGACATCGAGGGCATCGGCAGAACATGTCGCCTTCATCGAAGATCAGCTCCTGGTTACAACACTCATTCGAATACAACCCCAACTCAAAGACATCATCAAAAGTTCTCATGTTCTTTCTCCTTATTTCGTTTCAAACTTACGTTTGGCGTCGCCGGCTCAGAACACTCTCCGCGCTTCGATTCCCAGCTTTTTCATCCGCGTAATCAGAGTCGTCCGCTTCAGCCCCATGCGCGCCGCTGCGCCGTCCGGGCCTCCAACACGGCCGTTCGTGTCTCTCAGGATGCGAATGATCGCGTTTTGTTCGTCGAACCGGGCCTCTGCCGGATGGGCTGTTACGGTTTCGACAGGGCCGGGTAATTCGGTGACCGAACTTGTGAATGGGTTATCCCCCTGCATCGCGCGATCGAGAAGCCGTCCCAGAATCCGGACGACCCGGTCTTGCTCCTCGGACGTGCCGGCCATTCCGGTCCTTGAATCCACGCTTCGGCTCGGCGCCTCCGGCGCCTCCACCTCCAGCCTCGTGCCGCGCGTCAAGATGACGGCACGCTCGATCAGATTCTCCAGTTCACGGATGTTCCCCGGCCAGTGCCAGCGGATCAACTGCCGTAGCGAAGCTCCCGAGATGGTTTGGATTTCCTTGCCCATCAGGCGCGCGTACTTCTCCGTAAAGTGGCGTACCAGGAAAGGAATGTCGTCGCGGCGCTCCCGCAACGGAGGAATCCGGATGGGAAACACGTTCAGCCGGTAGTAGAGATCGCTGCGAAACTTCTTTTCGGCGATCATGCCGTTCAGATCGCAGTTGGTCGCCGCGATCAGACGCACATCGACTTTTTTCGTGTGGGTGCTTCCCAGCCGCTCGAATTCCCGTTCCTGCAACGCCCGCAGAAGTTTCGGCTGGATCTCCAGCGGGATATCGCCGACTTCATCCAAGAACAACGTGCCCTGATCCGCCAACTCGAGCCGGCCAGCCTTCGTCATCAGAGCGCCGGTGAACGCGCCGCGCTCGTGGCCGAACAGTTCGCTTTCCAAAAGACCGCTCGGTATCGCCGCACAGTTGAGCTTCACCAGACCGCGCTGCCGGCGCCGGCTGAGTTGATGAATCGCGCGCGCAACGAGCTCTTTTCCGGTCCCGGTTTCCCCCAGAAGAAGGACCGTCGAATCACTGGGCGCGACGGTTTCGACCAGATCCAGCACCTGGCGCAGGGCCGCGCTTTGTCCAACGATGCCTTCAAAAGCCGGCTCGCTGAACATCTCCTGGTCGAGGTCCATATCCTCTTCGCTGCAGTTGGAGACTCCGAATCGTGAACGCCCGTGCCTGGACTCGCAGCGATTCACGTCGAAAACGGAAACATTGTTCAAGCTCATGACGGATCCTCCGAAATTCAGTTTCGAAAAGCGAAGCATTACTATGCCGCCTGGAAGCGATGAAAACATCACGGGATAGCATTGTTTTTTGCTACTACTCTCGCCGCATCACCCGCTACCACCATCGTGGTAATCCGGGATTACCCAGCGCTCTATTTGAAAGTTACAAATTTGTAACAGCCGGAGGATATCGAACCAGATAGGTTTGTGGTCTCGGCTGGTCCTTCCTTGACAACTTAGTCGTCTGTCGCCAAAGTGTGTCGAATGAAAATCGATTCCGAAGATTTCCGTGTTCGCCCGGGGAAGAAGGTAAAACTTAGAGCCTGGCCGACCAGCGTAAAGGCCTTTTTCAGCTCAAAGAACCATTACCGGAGTTTGCTCGAAGAACACATTCAAAAACTGAGTTTGCTACAGAGCATGCTGTATGCATGCGACCAGAATGCCGTCCTGTTGATCTTCCAGGCTATGGACGCCGCCGGCAAGGACGGGGCTATTAAGCACGTGATGTCGGGTGTGAATCCTCAAGGATGCGAGGTTTTCAGTTTCAAACATCCCAGCGCCGAGGAACTGGATCATGATTTCTTATGGCGAACGACGCAGCGACTTCCGGAACGTGGGCGGATTGGCATTTTCAATCGGTCGTACTACGAGGAAGTACTTATCGTCAGAGTTCATCCCGAGATCCTGCGTGGTGAACGCCTTCCCACGAGACTGCTTGATGACAACGCAATTTGGCGGGAGCGGTTTCGCTCGATCCTCAACCTGGAAAGCCATCTCCACCACAACGGAACCAGAATCGTGAAGTTCTTTCTTCATGTTTCGAAAGAAGAACAGCGGAAGCGTTTTCTTCGCCGAATCGATGAACCGGATAAGAATTGGAAATTGAGCCAGACCGATATCGAAGAGCGGAAATTTTGGGATGAGTATATGAAGGCCTACGAGGACTGCCTGAGCGCAACCAGTACGCAGCATGCACCCTGGTATGTCGTTCCAGCCGACGACAAGCTTAACGCCCGGCTGATCATTTCCCAGGTTGTTGTCGATACGATGGCTTCCCTCAAGTTGAGCTATCCAGCGACGACGGCGGAGCGGCAGAAGGAATTGCAGACTATTCGCAAACAGCTTGCCAGGGCGTGAATCGAGATGTCGAGCGACTCCGACAGTTGTCGGCGTGCAGACTGTAGCGGCGGTCCGCGAAGCGCGAGCGCGATAGCGCGAAGCATCAATTATGACCGCCGACAATCCAGCAACTTGCGAGAACGTCGGCGGTCATAGACCGCCGCTACAGGGGGGAATTCCAAGTGCTCATCCGCTGTCGAGGATTTGCCTTATGTGGAG
>QHXD01000681.1 GCA_003223895.1 Acidobacteriota bacterium | reverse complement strand
TGCTGTTGAAAGAAGTCGCGAGCTCGCTGAGCTGGTCCTTCGTGCGAACAGGAATGCGGTGTGAGAAGTCGCCGGTCTCGATCTTCCCGGTGCCCGCATAGATGTCGTGGATGGTTCCCGTGAGCGATCGCGTAAGCTTGACGCTCGAAATGACCGCGATCAACTCGACCACCAGGAATGTAGCGGCAAGAAACAGCATGAAATACACGGGGGCCGATGCGAAGGATCCCAGAGGACTCAAGACGCGGGTCAAAACGGCGGAGGGCCGAGAATGGAAACTCAGGAAGTGAGCGTCACTGCGACCGGTGTCCAAAGAGCGCATGTCCAGAGGCAGGCTCGACATCGCTTCGAGATCCCAGAATCCGCGTGACGCTGGCCCAGGATTGACTCTTGTAGAATCCAAAGCCGGGATAAATTGCGCTCTTTCCGCTTCCAGGACGTCGCTTGCCCTGTACAAAGAGGCGATGGAAAGGCCCCGAACCAATTTCGCCAGGAATTCGTCATCGAATGGACTATAAGCAAAAACTTCCACCCGGCGCGCACCCGTCCCGAATTCGGCATGCGCAGTCATGAAATATGACGGGACATTTGTCCTGACGATCCCTTTACTGCCGGGCTTGCTCCAGGATGGAATCTCGCGAATCGGTCCCTGACCTCGAGCGGCCTGGTTTCCAGCTTGAATGACGGCCTGCCAGGGAAGTGCCTCATTCTGGACATGCGGCGTTCCTTCAAAAACTTCCTGCGCGCGCTGGCGAGCCGCAGCGGCCAGCTGTTCCTGGCGGCGGTCGAGTTCCGATTTATTGAGATAGCCGCCGGTTGCTCCGACAAATATGTAAAAGCCGAGCGCTGCAATCGTAAATATCAGTAAGGTCGGAAGCGCACCCACCAGGAAATAGGTCACCAGGAGCCGGTTTCGAACTCTCCAAACGACTTTGCGCATCAGTGGAGGAACGAAACTGAAGGCAAGCAGCGTCAGCGAAACAACAAAGGCCGCCGTGAGAAGGTCTCCCCCCATGATCGAATAGCCCGTCGCCGCCACCATAATGCCGTTGACCACGGCGACGCCGAATAAAACGAGCGTGATTCGCTGTAAGCGAGTTAAACGGGAAAATCTGGTCACAATTAGATGTTAGCCCGGATGAAACCTGAAAACTAAACTAGCCGCGAATGACGCGAATTATGCCAAATGGGCGCGTTAAAAATCCTTTGATGCGCCCATTTGGCGTAATTCGCGTCATTCGCGGCTAGTTTAGTTTTCAGGGTTTCATCCAACATTGCAGGTCGATTGGAATTCGCTTCATTGCCGCTATCTTAGTACAATCTGGGCGACCAATATCGGAGGAAGGCCATGAATAAGTCCCGAAAGTTTTCTGCTGGTCGCCGGAAGTTTTTGAAGGGAGCGGCCGTTGCCGGTGCAGCCACGCTGGCTGTGCCAACAGGAGTTGCTCAAAACCAATTAGCTCAGCCGCAACGGGCCACCGCGGCGCCCGTGACGGCGCCGGGCGCTGAAGCCGGGACGCCGCCGGAAGTCGATGTCTTAACCGCGGATCGATGCGGTTCGGACTTCATGGTCGACGTCATCAAATCGCTCGACATCGAATACTTCTGCTCGAATCCGGGTTCGAGTTTCCGGGCGCTGCACGAATCCGTGATCAATTACGGCGGCAATACCAAACCGGAGTTCATTACCTGCTGTCACGAGGAATCCTCGGTTGGGATGGCGCACGGGTACGCGAAGATCGAAGGCAAGCCTCTGGGAGTGCTCGCCCATGGAACCGTCGGCCTGCAGCACGCGTCAATGGCGATTTTCAACGCTTATTGCGACCGAGTTCCGATGTACATCATTGTCGGCAACACCATTGACGCCACCATGCGTCGGCCCGGTGTCGAGTGGGTCCATTCGGTTCAGGATGCGGCGGCGATGGTGCGCGATTACATCAAATGGGATGACCTCCCGATCTCGCTGCAGCATTTCGCCGAATCCGCAGTGCGCGCCTACAAGATCACGATGACTCCGCCCATGGGTCCGGTTCTGCTGGTTGCAGACAGCGAACTACAGGAGAGGCCCATCGAGGCAAGCGACAAACTGCGCCAGCTTCGACCGACGAAGAGTGCGCCCCCTCAGGGCGATTCAGGCGCGGTAGCCGAGGCGGCGCGCTATCTGGTTGCGGCAGAAAATCCGGTGATCATCGCCGATCGTGCAGCACGGACCCAGGCAGGCGTCAAATACCTGATCGAGCTTGCGGAGGCGCTGCAAGCGCCCGTTATCGATCAGGGCGGACGCATGAATTTCCCGTCTCAGCATCCGCTGAATCATTCGGACCGGGGACGCGCGGCAATCGCCGAAGCGGACGTCATCCTCGGACTCGAGCTCACGGACTTCTGGGGCGCCGTAAACGCCTTCCGCGATCAACTCCATCGCACCTCGCGGCCGATCACCAAGACCGGCGCGAAGCTGATCAGCATTTCAGCCAGCGATTTGTACACCAAGTCCAACTATCAGGACTTCCAGCGCTTCCCGGAAGTCGATATCAGTATGGCTGCGGACGCCGAAGCCACGCTGCCGGCATTGACGGAAGCCGTGAGACGTCTCATCACAGCGGACCGCCGCAATGCCTTTCAGGCGCGCGCGACTAAACTCGCCAACGCCAGACAAGCGGTGACGGAGCGAGTGCGCGCCGATGCGACCTACGGCTGGGACGCGAGCCCGATCAGCACGGCCCGGATGTCGGCCGAGCTGTGGGCACAAATCAAGAATGAAGATTGGTCGCTGGTCTCGCCGACCCTCGGCGGATGGCCGCAGCGTTTTTGGACGATCGATAAACATTACCAGTTCATCGGAGGGCCCGGAGCGTACGGTGTCGGCTATTGTGCGCCGGCCGCCACAGGCGCCG
>QHXD01000680.1:2988-4442 GCA_003223895.1 Acidobacteriota bacterium | reverse complement strand
GGCGGTCTATGACCGCCGACGATCTGCGAGTGGAGACATTGTCGGCGGTCATAGACCGCCGCTACAGTTTCCTTTGAGCAACAGGCTCAAACGCGTCGTAGGTCCCAGATCAGGCCCAGCGCTTCCCAGAGACGGAGTAGTTGATAGGTGACATCAAGCTCGAACCAGCGGCGTCCGAAATTCGCGGAGCCTGGAGAGTAGTGGTGGTTGTTGTGCAGACCTTCGCCCAGGGTGACGAGAGTCAGCCAGGGATTGTTTCTCGAGTCGTCCCGGGTCTGGAAACGGCGATATCCATAGAGGTGAGAGATCGAGTTGATCGTGAAGGTGCCGTGCCAGAGAACCACCGTCGAAACAAGCGCCCCCCACACGAAGCCGGGCAGGCCGCCCAAGATAAATAAAAGCGCAGCCGCCACATATGCAGGCATGAGTTGCATACTCGGCCGGTTCAACCAACGCAGCTCCGGGTAACGCGCCAGATCGGCGGCGGCGGCCAGATCCGTGGTCTTCCAACGGCCATCGAGGAACCAGCCCAGATGCGACCACCAAAAGCCGCCGGCTCGCGGGGAGTGCAAATCCTCAGGTCCGTCCGAATGCCTGTGATGCCAGCGGTGATTTGCTGCCCACCACAGCGCATCTTTTTGTGTACACGTCTGCCCGAGCACCGCGAGTACGAGTTGGAATGCGCGTGAGGTCTTGTAGGTTCGGTGCGAAAAGTACCGGTGATAGCCCGCGCTCAGCAATAACATTCGCGCGTAATACATGCCCGCCGCCAACATCACGCCGGACCACGAGAAACCGCACCAGATAACGCCGAGCAGCGCCGCGACGTGCATGCTCCAGAACGGGATGGTGCCGTAATTGAAATACACCTGTAGCCGGCTGCGCCCTGTAGCTCTGCAACTCTTCATAGGCGGGGGAAGACGCAACGGAAGTACCAGCCGCAACTCTTTGAATTCCCTGAAGGGGCGAGCTACTGACGCAACATCATTTTGATGGTCAATACCATCATTCCGATTGCATTGACGGCTGCATTAACGCCGCCGTTCTGCCAAATCATTTATTGGGATCAACCACTTGAATAATCGATTGAGGATGTACTGGTGCGCAAACACCGCTGCTTCGTCAAATCGGCGGGGCTGCGCGCGACGCAGCGGGGATTCGGACAGGGCTTGCTCACTTCCGATCGCGAGTTGTGGCGCCAGCAAAGACGCATCATGCAACCCGCTTTTCAGACCCGGCGCGTCGAGCAATACCGCGAAAGCATGGAGCGGGCCACGGATCGGTTATTGACGTCGATCGGCCCTGGAGGAGAACGCAACATCCATCGCGACATGACAGACCTTTGTTTCGAAGCTCTCGCGTCTTGTCTGTTCGGGGATGACGTGATGGCAGGCCGCGAATTGATTGCGCAGGCAGCCGACGCCCTTCATGGCTTCCACGAAGGGCGTCGGCTG
>QHXD01000680.1:0-2981 GCA_003223895.1 Acidobacteriota bacterium | reverse complement strand
CACGGCGTTCGGCAGGCCGGACTTCGTGATCGATCCTTCGTGCCTCCCGACCGCATACGCTCGGAAATTTCGCGAGGCAATGGACGCACTCGATGGATTCGTGGAAAAAGTGATCCGCCGCAGAAGGAGCCTGCCCAGACAAAATGATCTCCTGGGACTGTTGCTTGCGGCTACGGACGACTCGGGCCGGCCTCTGACTCCTCAGCAGATCCGCGATGAAGTCGTAACCATGTTTTTCGCCGGCCATGAAACCGGCGCCGCGGTGCTAACGTGGACACTGTACCTGGTCGCGCGGCATCCGGAAATCGCGACAAAGCTTGCAAAGCAAATTGAAACGGGTGATGAGGGTGAGCTCATCGATCAGGTTCTGCGAGAAGCGATGAGGCTCTATCCTCCGGCGTATCGCATCAGTCGAACCGTCGTCGAGACCTGCGAGCTCGGCGGCATGGAAGTGAGGGCCGGCGGCGAGTTGGTTATTCCTCAATGGGCTGTCCACAGGTCTCCGCGTTATTATAAAGATCCCGAGCGCTTCTGGCCGGAGCGATGGACTGAAGAATTCACGGCAAAGCTGCCGAAGTTTGCTTACTTCCCTTTCGGTGGCGGGCCCAGGACCTGCATCGGCAACACGTTTGGCCTGATCGAAAGCAAGTTCGTGCTGACCAGCTTGCTGCGGCGGTTTGAGATCGCAACGGCGGGTGAGCACGAGCCCGAGTTGCAGCTGGGAGTGACGCTACTGCCAAAAGACAATTCACTGAAATTAAGGCTTAGCAGGAGAGGTGAGCAGCTGGCATCCGAACCCGCGGCTCGCGTCCGCGCGACCCAATCGAGATGTCCGTTCCATGGGCAGGCGAAGGTCCTGACAGCGCGGGCCTAGCATGGCGAGAGAGGGTGTTCCCCTACTGGAACAGGAGGGGTGGACGCGCCATCAAGAAAATGCCGCGCAGCCTCCTTTGAAGGCGCGGCCGGGGTGGTCAGTTCGGCGATACATTTCGTGTGAGCGACCACCCCGTTTGCGCCGCTTCGGAACGGGATCTTTTTCTTAATGGCGCAGCCTCCCCTCCTGTTCCAGGAGGGGAACACCCTTGTTTGTGCTCTTACATGCTTGTTACAAAATTTGGGGGATTTCAAATTCAAATGGCAATTCTGATCTTCTTTACCGCGCACTGGTTCTTATCCCTGTTTTCACAGACGTTCTTTCAGCACCGTTATGGTTCTCACAAGATGTTCGTTCTGTCCCCGTTTGCCGAACGGTTCTTTTACCTGATGACATTCTTTTCTCAAGGTCCTTCTTTTCTTGTCCCGAGAGCATACGCGGTCTTGCATCGCATGCACCATGCGTTCAGCGACACCGGGGCAGATCCGCATTCTCCGCATTTCTGCGCTGATCCCTTCCGGATGATGTGGCAGACAAAACTGCTCTACGCCGGACTGGTCAGGCGGACGGTGGCGCCGCCGCCGGATTTTGCGAAGGACGTTCCGGAATGGAAAGCACTGGATCGGTTCGCTGACTCCCTATATACGCGTGTGGCCTGGGGCGCGCTTTACTTCTTGTTTTACTGGCACTTTGCTTCATCAGCGTGGCTGTATCTCTTGTTGCCGGTTCATTTCCTGATGGGTGTCATTCACGGGGCGATTGTGAACTGGTGCGGTCACCGATACGGCTACCGGAACTTTTCGATCCGCGACAAATCCCGAAACACGCTTCCCATCGATTTCCTCATGATGGGCGAGCTTTACCAGAATAACCACCATAAGAACCCAAACAAGGCACACTTTGCCGTCCGCTGGTTTGAGTTCGACCCCGCCTATCCCATTATCTGGCTGTTGAACCGACTACGGATCATCCGCCCTGCCTTGCCTTCAAGGTCGTCGTCCTGAGGGAATTGCCGCATGGAGCCGTTAATAAAGTTGGTGCTCTTCGCCGTTCGCAACGCTTTTCGAAACCGCCGGCGCGCGGTGGCCACCATGCTGAGCATCAGCATGTCGCTCTTTTTGATTTCTACGCTGAAAACGCTCCTCGACAAGTTGGAGAGCCCATCGCCTATGCCCGACTCCGCGAGACGGGCCGTGATTCGGAATCGAACGAGTCTCGGTGTGACCATACCGATTGCCTATCGTGACCGGATCAGGCGCGTCGATGGGATCGAGGCTGTAGCGGCGGCGCTATGGTTCGGCGGAGTCTACAAAAATCCTGCGAATTTTTTCGCTCAGTATGCGGTTGATGCGGATCGTCTTTTTGATATTTATCCGGAGACTCACGCGGACTCGGAGGAGCAGAAGAACGCATTTATCCACAACCGGACCGCCGCTCTTGCCGGCAAGTTGCTCCGAGCCAGATTCGGATGGAAAGTCGGAGACCGGATAACGCTGAAAGGCGCCGCTTTTCCTGTTGACGTGGAGACCACGATCGTCGGGTTCGTCAGCGGCGGCGGGAATGACGGTAATTTCTACTTCCACTGGGACTACCTCAACGAATTGTTTCCTGAAAATGCGACGCAAACCTTCTTCATCATGGCGAAACACGCGGGCGATTTGCCGGCGATCAGTGAAACGATCGATACGATGTTTGCGAACACTTCGACGCCTACCAAGACCGAAGCGGAATCGCTCTTCATTGTCGAGGTGATGTCCATGTGGGGAAATGCGCGCCTCTTTATACTCGCTATTTCGACCGCCGTGCTGTTCACGATGATTCTGGTTGCTTCAAACACAATGGCAATGTCTATCCGCCAACGCACGGCAGAGACGGCTGTTCTGCGGACGCTGGGCTTCGCGCCCGCTCACGTCGTCGGAATGATGATCGCCGAGTCTTCAGTGATCTGCTTGGGGGGCGGATTGCTTGGCTCGCTTGGTGCGCGTTATCTCTATGCGGGAATTGATTTGAAGGCCCTGAGCTCGGGTGTCATTCAGAGTTTCGATGTGTCCTGGCACACTGTGATCTTGTCTGCCTCGATTTCTCTGGCCGTCGCCATTGTCAGTAC
>QHXD01000679.1:7055-7534 GCA_003223895.1 Acidobacteriota bacterium | reverse complement strand
CTGCGTGCAGTCGTCCTGGATCGCATGAGCAAACCGCCCGAGAGCCTGGATCGTCTATCACAGGATGAACAGCGAGCGTTAGTGAGGCTGCTGAGGCGCCTGCTGGAAGAGCGCCGTACGAAGTAATCCGGACATGAGTGTGGAGCTGGCCTTCGATCGTATCGACGGCGCACGTCCCGAGCGGACCATCGCCTTCCTGCACGGTATCCTTGGCCGCGGCAGCAACCTGCGGACTATCGCGAGGCGTTTCGTCGAGGCGCGGCCGGACTGGACGGCGTGGCTCGTGGACCTGCGCGGTCATGGACAATCGCCGAAGGGCACGCCCGGACCGTCACTCCATGCCGCGGCACGTGACGTCGTTGACCTTGCAGCGCGGGCAGCGCCCCCGCTGGGCGCGATCGCGGGCCACAGCTTCGGGGGAAAGGTCGCGCTCGAGGCCGCCCAGATTGGTTCGATTGGTTCGATTGCGTCACTCGAGC
>QHXD01000679.1:0-6893 GCA_003223895.1 Acidobacteriota bacterium | reverse complement strand
AAGGCGATCACGTGCGCTTCATTCTCGATCTCAACGAAATCCGGGTACTGATCCTCGACTATTTCTCACGTGATCTGTGGCCGGTCGTGGAGCATCCGCCCGGCACGGCGCGCGTCCACCTCGTGATCGGCGATCGCTCGGATTCGTACTCGCCGGTTGATCGAGAGCGAGCCGCACGAATCGGGGCACAGAACGCGCGGGTCACGGTTGATGTACTGCCTGCCGGGCACTGGGTGCACGTCGACAATCCCGACGGCCTGCTGCGCACGCTGCTCGATCACTTTGGCAGTGGCACACGTACTTAGCCGCGAAGCGGCGACAGAGTCTAGCCCAGGGCGCGAGGGCGTGTTGCCCGATTCGAAACAAGGAGACAGGACGCGCGAAAATGGATTCCCCTTCTTGAAAAGGAGGGGTGGCTGCGCCATCAATAAAATGCCGCGAAGCAACCTTTGAAGGCGCAGACGGGGTGGTCGCTTACACACCATGTTTCAAAACGCATACTGCAACGTGATTTGTGAGCGACCACCCCGGCCGTGCCAATTCGGAACGGATTCTTTTTTTGATGGCACGGCCACCCCTCCTTTTCAAGGAGGGGAATCCACTTTTCCGTGCCCTGTATCTCGGTTTCGAATTGGGGCAACACGCCCTTGCGCCCCCCTCCGGGGCTGGCATTCCACGCGATTTCAATCCACGGGCTTGCGCCCGTGTCTACATTAGGCGCTCTCAGCATCGCCCAAAAATTCGGGCCGCCTTCGGGAATGTGTCCGCCGCCTTCGATACGAAAGCCAAGCCTTTCGTAGAACGGGAGGTTTCGTTCATCGAAAGTTTCAAGATAACAGGGCAGACCGCCCGCGTCCGCTCTCGACAGCACAGGTTCAATCAACGCTCCACCGATCGCCTTTCCCTGCTTTGATGGCTCCACTCCCAGAGCCATGAGATACCAGTGCGCTCTTCTCGCCAATCGCTGATGGACTTCCTGTACATGCATACCCACCTTCATGGACCGCTTGAAGGTTTCCCAACCCAACGTGAAGGGCATCGCCGGCATTCCTGCGCGCAGCATTCGCACCCAGGTCAACCGGCGTCCAGGGTTAATCCAGAGAGCGGCACCGTCAATGGTTTCAGTCGTATAGATTTCGCCGTAGAGATGGCTGGCACGAATGGCAGAGCGCACGAACCCGGGCAACACTGCGCGCCGCACTCGCTCATCCGGAGCCACGTATGTGAAGTAAGGCTCATTATGAAAGGCTCGGCTGAGCACAGGCGCCAGGAATTCGGCCTGCGGCATCTCCAGCCGAATCACCGGATTTAGTTGCGGGGCCGTTTCGAAAGAATTGGGCATTTTGATCCTCACACCTGACCTATGAGCAGGAATAAGCGACGAGATACACGGTCTGCGCATCGTCCCGCACGTGAACGTACGCCCATCCGTTTTCAAGCTCGACATCATAGAAATCGTGCCGGTGCGAATCCGGAGATGCAGGTACGCCTCGCTGGATCGCCCGCTCAAATTCGGAAATACGTCCGGCGAGCTGCGAGTTCAGCGGCACCACGGCATAGTTTCGGGACTGGAGCCAAATTCCGTCGAATTGAGCAGTTGGAGCAATCATTTTCTTATGTCCTTTCTTTCTTTAGTCGAGCGAAACCGGTCGAAATCGACAGTCCTCGATAAAAAATTCGCGAAAAAATCGGACGAACGGCAGGACGTATTGTGGTTCCTCGCCGTGCGTCATACAATCATTGCCACTTTGGAAACGACGACCGGAACAGCCACGACCGATGCTCAGGAATTCATTGAGGCGTCGCGCGTCTTTCTCAAACAGGATTTCCTGCCCAAGCTCCTTTACTGCCTGGAGAAAATGTCGGACGAAGACATCTGGTGGCGGCCGAATGAAAAGTCCAACAGTGCCGGCAACCTCGTACTGCACCTTCGCGGGAATCTGAAGCAGTGGATCGTGGTGTCGCTCGGTGGCGGAAGCTTCAAACGCGACCGCGATGCCGAGTTTTCCGCGCGCGGGCCCGTGCCGAAAGCGGAATTGATCGCCGGCATTCGGTCAACCGTCGAGGAAGCCGATGAGGTATTGAAGGGCCTCCCGGAAGACCTGCTGCTCGGGCATCGCACGATTCAGAACTGCAACACTTCCGCTTTACAGGCGATCTACCACGTCACGGAACACTTCAGCTATCACCTCGGCCAGATCCTTTACGTGTATAAGTTACGCACAGGCATGGATCCCGCGTTCTAACGCCACTTGTCCAACCGTTAAGGTGGTTGTTTACTTTTTCGAAGAGGCATATAGTGGTTTTTAGGCGGGTTCGCCGGAGGGAGTCCCTGTCAGAGCTCTTGCCCTGACTCTTAGAAAAAACGGTCGCTCACCGCCAGGGAACCCGCCCATCAAATACTGTTCAGCCTGCCTTTAGCCTTTAGTCCTCTACTTTAGTTATATAATGTTGCGGCACGTGCGAATGGCGCCGTACCCAAGTGGTAAGGGAGAGGTCTGCAAAACCTTTATGCATCGGTTCGAATCCGATCGGCGCCTCTATCCTCCTGACATAGCCCCTTTGGTTTTCCACCTTCCCGCAGCTACAATCCGGCAGTGTCATATTTGTCTCGTGGTATAAAACACCAACGTTCAGGCGGAGGACTATGAAACGACTTTTCTACTCGACCACACTGCTGCTCGTTCTCGTCGCGTTGCCGGCACGAGCACAATCACCTTCAACGGGCGCGCAACTGAGCGGCACAGTCATGGATCCGAACGGCGCGGTGGTACAGGGAGCGAGGGTCATTCTGCGCTCCAATACTACCGGGCTCGAGCAGTCCGCCACCACCGATGCCAGCGGGCAATATCGTTTCCTCCTGGTTCCGGCTGGACAATATAGCCTCTCAGTGGACGCATCCGGTTTCGGCAAGCTGACCAACACGGGCGTCACCCTGACCGTCGGCCAGGTCGCCAACCTGCCGATAACGCTCCAGGTTGCGGGGGTTACGACAGAGGTCACCGTTACCAGCGACGCCGAGCTGGTCGAGACGCAGCGTACTTCTGTGGGTAGCACCGTGGACCAGACGCGGATCGACAACCTGCCCATCAATGGCCGCAACTACATCAATTTCACCTTGACCAATTCTCAGGTGGCGCGCGATACGGCGCCTTCCATCGGTGCCGCGCCGACAACGGGCTTAAACGTTGGCGGCCAGCGTGCCCGTTCCAACCTGGTGAACGTAGACGGCGCAGATGCGATCGACAATTCAACGAATGGCGTGCGCTCCACCGTGTCGCAGGAGGCGGTGCAGGAATTCCAGCTCATTACCAACGGTTACGCTCCGGAGTACGGCCGGGCGTCCGGCGGGATCGTCAACATCATCACCCGGTCGGGAACCAACGCTATCCACGGCACGGGCTTCGGTTATCTGCGCGTGCAAAGCGGCTTCACCTTGAGCGGTCCGCTGAAGAAGGATCAGACCTTCTACTTCTTCTCCTTTGAAAACACGAGCCGTCATGAGACGGGTTTTTCCAGTATCGGTGCGAACAACTTCGGACTGGTGCCGTTGACTGTGCCTGGAGTAGGCACCGGACAGGTCACGCCGGCACAGGCCCAGTTCATCACTGCGAATGCCTCTTCGCTTGCATTGCCGCCCACCGACCCGCGTTTCCAATTCATGGCGTCGTACGTCTTCCTGGCGGGCGCTTCTTCGGCGGTTGCGACCGACGGCGTTCAGCCTGCCGCTGCCGGAGGCAGGGCGGGCTTTGCCAGCAGTTGCACCCCGACGACGGCTGTGTGCGCGCCGCTGCCGGCATCGTTTGTGCCGTTGAATTCAGTGCGCGGCAATTTCCCCATCTTCGAGGGCACGAGTATCTATTCGCTGCGCCTGGACCACCACTTCAACAACTCGCACACGCTCACGCTGCGCGGCAGCGCCAGTCCGAGTAGTGTTACAGGCATTCAAGTGAACGCGCAGGGTCCGACGCAGAACTTCGGCCAGAATGCCAATTCGCGGACGTCGCAGCAGACCTTCCGCGATTCGGGCATTACGGCGCAACACCTGTGGACGATCAGCGCCGACAAAGTCAACGAAGCGCGTTTCCAGTTTGCGCGCCGCGGCCTGCTCTACAACTTCTCGAGCGCTCCAGGCGGCAGCAATGTTGCGGTCAACATTCCGGGCTTCGCCTTTATCGGCCGCGAGCCGTTCAGTTTTGTACGGCGCACCGAAAAACGCTATCAGTACACCGACAATTTTTCGTGGCAGCTTGGCAGCCACAGCCTGAAGTTTGGCGTGGACGTCAACCACCTGCCGCTCGAAGCGGACTTCACCGTGAATTTCGGTGGTGTGTACAACTTCGGTGAGTTGCAGCCGGGTTCGTTCGGTCTGCCCGCGACCTTTAATGGCCAGGCTGTTCCCAACTTCAGCCCGATACAAGCTTACGGGCTGGGCGTGCCCCAGGTATTCATCCAGGGCATCGGGAACCCGCATGATTCCTTCGCCAACAATACTCTGGGCTGGTTCGCCCAGGACTCCTGGCACATGAGGCAGAACCTGACGCTGAACTACGGTGTGCGGTACGACGTGGAATTCACCCCGACCTTCCAGGCGGTGAACGACATCTCGCAGAAGGCGCAGGACGTTCTCGGAATCACGCAGGGCATTCCGCGCGACAAGAATAATTTTGCGCCGCGGATCGGTTTGGCCTGGGACCCGGGCAATAACGGCAAGACGGTGGTCCGCGCCAGCTATGGTTTGTTTTATGACCATCCGCTCCTGGCGCTGGCGTTCGACTCCGACATCGCCGATGGCAGCCAGGCGCCGCAGCTCGCCTTCACGGGCGGCGCCCCCGCGGCATGCACGAGCGCTGCAGCCGGAATTGCCAATCTGAACGCGACCAACATTTTCCAGGGGCTGCTCGGATGCCTGCCGCCGAATTTCGGTTATTTGCCGAACGAGCAGCGCTTCAACGCGCTTTTGCCAAATTCGATTTTTGTCAATGAGAACTTCCTGGGCGCCGGCATTCCGCTTTCGATTCTGCCGTTCGGCTTCCCGACGACGAAGAGTTTCGAGTACGCCTATTCCCAGCAGGCGAACCTCGGCATCGAGCGAGAGCTCTGCCGCGAGTTCGCGCTGAGCGTCTCTTACAATTTCAATGGCGGGCATCACCTGAACCGGCCGCTTGACGTCAATGCGCCGGTGTACAGTGCGCTGATCACGAACTGGCGGGCCGCGATATCGGACCCGGCGCTCACGGCTGCACAGAAGGCGGCGTTTGCAACAAATCCGCTGCTGGTCAACCAGTTCGGTATCGGCCCGCTGGGGCCATATGCGCCGGCAGCAGTGACGAATTTCTTCCGTCGCTCGGGCGCGAACCCGACCTATTGCGGTGCGAACACAAACGGCGTGACCTGCACCGGCCCGGTTTTACCCGCTTCGGCGCAGGCGCTGGTGTCGGCGGTGGAAACTCGTTACGGGCTTGGCCTCGGCGTGCCGGTGCCGTTCGGCGGCATGTCGCCGAACTCATCCGATGGCAATTCGGTGTATCACGGTCTCAGCACGAACCTGCGCAAGCGCTTCAGCAGGAACTGGGAGTTCCTTGCGTCGCACACCTGGTCCCACACGATCGACGACTCCACGGACCTGCAAACGCCGCTCTCGCCACAGGACAACTTCCATCCGAGCCTGGAGCGCTCCAACTCGTTTTTCGACCAGCGGCATCGCTTCGTGTTGAGCGGGGTTTACCAGTCGGGGCCCCTGTCGGGCCTCAGCGGTTTCGCCGGTCACCTCTTCAGGAACTGGACGATAGCGCCTATCATCGAATTCAGTTCCGGCCGGCCGTTTGCGATCCTGACCGGTGCCGACACCAACTTCGACTTCGGCTCCAATACCGACCGGCCGAACGTCGTACCCGCGGGAACGGCCACCGACTCTTGCGGCAACGTGCCTGTGGCCTCGAAATACTCGCCCACGGGCTTTCTGCAGGCGGCCTGCTTTATCGATGGCACTGTACCCGGCAATCTGGCACGCAATGCCGGGACTCGCCCCTGGACGTTCTTCAACGACCTTCGCTTGAGCCGCCGGCTGCCGATCGGGGAAGGCGTCAAGCTCGATGGCATTCTGGACATGTTCAACGTCGTCAACCGCTTCAACGTTGCCGACGTGAACCCCCTGTATACTCAGGCGGGCATTCCCACGGCGGCTTTCGATCCGCGCCAGTTGCAGGTCGCTCTGAAGTTGAGCTGGTAACTTGCAATCGGGGGATATCCATCAGGTCGTCCGCGTTTTGCGAAAGGAAGTTCGGAAGTGGCCTCTGCCGGCGATCGGCCACTATGTCGAGACGCCTTGTACGGTTCTCAGTTCACGTTGAACTCGACAACAGAACAGTGGCCCCGAACACCTCCGGGAGGGCTTTTCGGAAGATCATATCGGCACCGTGGCAGGTGCCATTGACGGTCCGGCTGTAGACGCTCACACCCGCCGCCATGAGCTTCCGGTAGTATGCCAGCCCCTCGTCCCGGCCGAGGTCAAGCTCATTGACCGATATGACATGCGGGGGCAGACCTTGCAGGTCCTGAGTTTCGGCGAAATATGGCCAGCAAAGCGGGTTGCGATCGTTCTCGTGCGCAGGGTCGTAAGCAACGGCGAACGCACCCAGCATGCTGCAGTTCATGAAGTAGTCGTCGTTTTCGTACAGCGATGGAAGCTCCGGGATCTTGTTCGCCCATGCGTTGGAGATAGACGGACACATCGCATAGACACCATCGATCTGATCGAGCTTGTCGTCCTTCTTCGCCTTTAGACCCACGGCCAAACTGAGGTTGCCGCCCCCGGACTCACCGGACACGACAATCGTAGAGATCCCGAGAGTGGCCTTGTTGTCGAACGTCCACTGGAGCCCGCTCATACA
>QHXD01000113.1:8278-19554 GCA_003223895.1 Acidobacteriota bacterium | reverse complement strand
AGCAATGTCGTCTCATCGACCTTGGACAGAATTCCCTGCGTCATAAGGAATTTTTGATTCAACGGAGAACCGATGGCCACCACAGGAACTCCAACCCGAATCGAATCTTCTTTGTCGGCAGGGAGAACCTCGAGCGGACGGATTCCATCCACCACTGCGCTGTTCACTTTGAGAACGGCCATGTCATATTGAGGATTGACGGCTGCCACCGCCGCCTTCACTTTTCTCCCATCCGGGAACTGCACGGCGAGATATCTCGAATTCCGAATCACATGGTAATTCGTCGCGATATGACCCTGCGGAGTTACGAGGAAACCTGACCCAGAGCCGTCATCCGTTGTCACCTGAACGATTGCCGGTTTTGAGCGTTCGTAAAGATTGGAATAGTCGTAAGCGATCACCTGAGCTTGAAGAAGTACAGGTAAGACGAGCACGGTGACCAACAGGCCGGCGGCCCTTTTCATTTTGATTGCCTCCTACTCGTTGTCAAGCAAGAGGGGTGCCAAATACGTCTTTTGTAGGGAGTTTACGGACGCGCAGTGTTCGAGAATCTCGAAGAGTTCCTGCGATCTTATAGGTTTTGAAAGGTAAGCGTCCATACCGGCGTCGAAGCAGCGTTGCCGATCGCCTTTCATTGCGTAACCTGTGATTGCGACAATCGGGATGTGGCCGCCGGTCGCTTTTTCCTTTTCGCGAATGATCGCGGTGGCCTGGAAGCCGTCCATTTGCGGCATCTGGACATCCATCAGAATTGCATCGAATCGCTCTACCGCAAGCGCCGCAAGCACCTCAACTCCATTCTGCGCGATTCGGACTGAGTGCCCGCGGGTTTGAAGAAGCTCGGAAGCGAGCTGTTGATTGACTTCGTTGTCTTCAGCAAGAAGAACGTGCAGTGACCGCTCCGCTTTCCTGACCGTTTTTTCCGCAGGCTTCTGTTCACCTGCGGGAGCCTGCATCGCGGCGAAACATGCAGTGAAGTGGAAAGAACTGCCGCGGCCCACCTGGCTGTCCACCCAGATGCGTCCACCCATCAACTGCACCAGCTGAGAGCAGATCGCAAGCCCCAGACCGGTTCCTCCGTACCTGCGAGTCATGGAACCATCGGCCTGCACGAAAGAATCGAAAATCACGCGCTGCTTATCGGAAGGAATTCCAATGCCCGTATCCGTCACGACGAAATGCGTCAGTATAGCCTCCGATGACGCTTCTCCGTCGCGCTCCACCGTCACAAATACTTCGCCGGCGTCCGTGAATTTGATCGCATTGCCGACCAGATTCAGCAGGATCTGCCGCAGCCGGTTGGAATCTCCCACCAGCTGTTCCGGCATTCGGTTGGATATCTTGCAAGCCAGCTCGATGTTCTTTTCGATGGCCCGCGGCGACAGCATTTCGAGCGTTTCATTGAGCGTGTCACGAAGATTGAACGAACTCGGATGAATATCCAGCTTCCCGGCTTCGATCTTCGAGAAATCGAGAATGTCATCGAGGACCTGCAAGAGCGTATTCGCCGACGATTGTACGGTTGTGAGGTATCGCTGCTGCTCGGGCGTGAGCTTCGACGCCAGCGCCAGCTCGGTCATGCCGAGAATGGCATTCATCGGCGTGCGGATTTCATGGCTCATGTTCGCCAGGAACTCACTCTTGGCCTGGTTCGCCGCTTCGGCCCTGATACGGGCTTCCTCCAGCTGCTTTGAGTTTCGTATCAATTGCCAATTCAGACGGCGCGCTTCACGAGCCGCGTGCCTGCTCCTCTTGCGCAGGACGTCGGCCGGCCGCGATGTGATGGCCAGGTACATATTCGCGCCGTAGATAAACAGCATCTTCAGGAATTCCAAACGAAGATCGACGGGACGGCCTTCGATCACGACCAGATACAAGATCAGCAGCGCGTAAGCAATGACCGTGAGGTGCGCAAACACGAGGACCCGTTTGAACGTCGTGTACGCCTGGTCGGCAACACGGACGATGCCGAGGAAGAAAAGGAAACTTCGATCGCCGCCTGTTCGATAGATTGCGAACAGCCATAACAGAAGATCCGTCACCAGAAAGAAGAGGGCGATGTCGGACTTTTTGAACTTTGCGTAGGCCTGGCGGAGAAGCAGCCACGAGCCCAGGCAGTATGCGCCGGCGATCAGAACGAAATTCAGGGACTCCTGCCACGACGAAGGCGTGGTTATAAGGTCATAGACAAGGACATAGACACAAAGAATGAGACATCCTATCCCGCGCAGCATCGGAATCAGGACGACGTTGAGGCGGTAGGTTTCGCCGCGAGGACGGCGATGTCTTACTATTCGATCTTCCACGAGTGTAACCAGTTATCTTACCTTCCGGCCTTTTCCCAGCGCTACGAGAAATATGGCGCTTTTCCCGCCGGCGTGAGGCGAGAAGAACTTGACCACATCGTCATCGAAAAACGTAAGGCCCGTGGCGCCGAGGTGTTGGGCGTAGGCGGCGAGGTAGAGTTTTCCGCCAATGATTCCGGACTCCAGCTGGACGGCACGGTAACCACGATTGCCGAAGCGGGCCAGAATGGCTTCAAGGTCGGCCAGAAAGAAAACATCCGCGGCTGCGTCGCCGGGCAGGTCCTGCTGGAGGCCGAGGTATCGCGCCTCGTTGCGGAACTGGCCTTCTTTGAGGAGGTGGAGATCGCCCGCCTCTCGATCGTAAACGTAGGCGCCGGGCCGCAGGCCATCGACCGCGTTGACGATCAGGTAAAGACCGTTGAGCTGTGTGCCGTGCGGTGTAAGGAAGTCTGCGGGGATCCCCTGCGTCGCGGCCCGCAGCATCGTTAAAAGCTGCTCCAATGTAATCGGCTGCCTCTCGAATTGCCTGCTCGATCCTCGCCGCAGAATCACCTGTTCGATCGTGTCACGCGGGCTGAAGCCCGCGACTACATTTGGAGCACGCGTTTCCTCAATGTAGTCGCGGGCTTTAGCCCGCGCCCTCCATTCCAGGACCTCTTCCACTGTCCTCAGCGACGACGCCTCGTGCATCTCACGCATTTCCGGATAATCCACTTCATGGTTCGAGAGCGGAACCGTCGGCAGGCCGAGCTTTGGAATATCGAGGGAGGCTTTGGGCGGACCCGGGCTCACATGTCCAATCGGGACCATCGAGAACGCGACCTCGTGTTCCGGGTCCACGTCCAGCAACTGGTTCACTTCCGGATCGACAAAACCGCAGACAACTTCCGCGGGCAGCCTGAGCGCACTGGTCATCGCGAGCATGTTCGCCAGCATTGTTCCGTTGTCCCATCCGAAGTGCCGGTACGTTCGCGCCCGGTACTTCCACGAATTCCGCCAATACGTCCCCGCGCAGACAATGGTCACGGGGGCATGCGCCACACGGCTTTCGCCGCCCGTTGCGTGCGCCAGCATCCCGCGATAATCGCCCTGTCGCAGCAATCGCAAAGAAAAGTCCCCGGGCCCGAAGTGATAAAGGCCGGCCTTCAGATCCGCCAGGTCACCGCACACCAGATACAACTCGAACGCGTACAGCGCACCGGTACACGACGCCGCTCGAAAGTACATCTCGCCCCCGGGATAAGTCCTTTTTTTCGTGATTCCAGCCGAGAAAAAGAGAATTCGCGCGAGGTCTTTCAGAGCCGGAATTTTCTCCCCGCCGGTTTGTATGTCCTTCTCGGCAATGGCCGAAAGGGCTGAAATGCCGGTGGGATCTGCATCCCGGGGCAGCGGCACAGGGTCAATCGATGTATAGATCTTGAAGGGCAGGGGCTGGTTTTGCCAGTCCAGGTAGTGCGGACTGGCTTGAATGCTCCAGGCCGAGTGCTTTGTGGTGTCGTGAAATGTAAGGGCGAATCGGACATCACCATTGACCATGATTCAAGTATAATGACCGCCGGCATTATGAAAGAGAACAAGCAAAATATTCGTTATATCGGCTTTGAAAGCACTGAAGACGGCCGTCGATTTGATTTTTCCATCACAGGGTCAGGCAAGGAGTCGACCCGGGTGTCCCTCGTCATTCCGGCGCCGATGTTTTCCGGCGCGAACCGCATTACGTTTCAGGAGAGCGCGAAAATCTGTTACGAGAAGCTTCGCGTTATTCTCCAGAATCAGGGAATCCAGGCCCCGGCGCGAATTCGTCTGACCGGCGACGATATCGCGCAATTCAGGCACGTTCCGCGGGGCCGCCCACGTTTTCCCCAGGGATAAGCCTTTCCGTGAGCAACAACGTCGATCCTGCCGCGTTTCATGAATTTGAACATGAAGGCTGGCAGGAAGTTGCGACTCGATATCACGACGCTTTTGCTGCCCTCACCACCCAGTCTGTCGTTGCACTACTCGATGCGGCCAAGGTGACCGAAGGCGTGCGCGTATTGGACGTCGCCTGCGGACCCGGCTATGCCGCGGGAGCGGCAGCCGCTCGCGGCGCGAGCGCCGTTGGAGTGGATTTCTCATCCACGATGGTCGAGGAGGCGCGCCGCCGTTATCCGTCGGTGGAGTTCGGCGAAGGAGATGCAGAGCAACTCTCTTCTTCCGATTCCTCCTTCGACGCAGTCGTCCTGAATTACGGAATGCTGCATCTGGCCCGGCCCGAGCTGGCGCTTTCGGAAGCACATCGAGTGCTGCGGCCCGGCGGACGCGTAGCATTTACGGTCTGGGACACGCCGGACAGGGCCATTGGATTCGGAATCATACTCAGTGCGATTCAGAAACATGGCAACATGAACGTTCCAATCCCGCCGGGTCCGCCGTTTTTTCGATTCAGTGATCCTGAAGAATCGAAGCGCGCACTGATTGCTGCAGGCTTTTCGGATCCGGTAGTCGGCCACGTCAAACAGGTTTGGCGCCTGCCATCCTCCAACGCTCTTTTCGAAATTTTCTTCAACGCTTCGGTCCGCAATGCCGCGCTCCTGCGTGCTCAAGAGCCCGAAGTGCTCGCAGCCATTCGAAACGAGATCCAGCAAGGTGTTGAAAAATATAGGAACGACTTACCGATGTCTTCTGTCCTCGCCTCTGCGCTCCGTTAAATTCCTGGATTTGGATTCGTCGTCACCTTCCATATACTGAAATAATGAAGACTGATCCGGCCCCCCGGGCTCATTCCTTCTATGCGGAAGTCCTGAAGATCCTCAAAGACTCGAAATTCACTTTTATGGTAGCCGGAGGATTTGCTGTCAATTCCTACACCGGCCTGAGACGTCCGACGAAAGACATCGACATCTTTTGCAAGGCGGGTGACTATCCCAAAATCCTCAACAAGTTCACCTCTCTGGGATACAAGACTCAGGTTTCCGACGAGCGCTGGATCGCGAAAATCTTCAAAGGAAAGTTTTACGTCGACCTCATCTTCGGTTCTTCCAATCTCGTGGCGCCAGTCACCGATGACTGGTTCAAGGATTCGAAAACGGCAAAGTTTTTCAACTACGAAGTAAAGATCCCGTCCGTGACCGACCTCATCTGGTCCAAAGTCTTTATTCAGAACCGCGAACGCTACGACGGCGCCGATATTGCCCATCTCATTTTGCTCAAACATCAGGAGATCAATTGGGGGCGGTTGTTGTCCTCTCTGGAGCAGTACTGGGAAGTGTTGCTGGTTCACCTTCTGAATTTTCGGTTCATTTATCCCTCCGAGCGCGAAAAGATTCCGAGTTGGCTTTTGAAGGAACTGCTTTCCAGGCTGCAACACCAGTTCGAGTTGCCGACGCCAAAGATGAAAGTGTGCCGCGGCAGGATGTTCTCCGTTGCGGACTACACGGTGGACGTCACCGAATTGGGTTTCGCGGACGTTGTTGGAGGAGAAAATGAGCGAAGGGTCGGGTAAGGTGCGCGTCGCCGCCCTGGGTGACCTGCACGTTCACGAGAATTCCACTGATGCGCTGCAGGGTTTGTTCGAGAAGATATCGCAGACTGCGGATGTCGTCGCTCTCTGCGGAGATTTGACTCACCTCGGATTACCGGTGGAAGCTGAAAAGCTGGCCAATGACCTGCGCTCCTGCCGGGTTCCTGTCGTGGCCGTGCTTGGGAATCACGACTACCAGAGCGGGCACGTGGATGGAGTCAGGAAGATCCTGAGGGCGGCGAAGGTCACGATTCTCGACGAAAGCGAAACGTTCACCCTCAAAGACGTGGGATTCGCCGGTGTGAAGGGCTTCGGCGGCGGCTTCGATAAACACATGCTCACGCCGTTTGGAGAAGACGCGATCAAGCACTATGTCACGGAGGCGGTCAACGAATCGCTGAAACTGGAAGTGGCGTTGAAGGGGCTCGACACCGAGAAGGTCGTCGTGCTCCTGCATTACGCGCCTATACCAGCTACTGTGGCGGGCGAACCGCCGGAGATCTTTCCATTTCTAGGATCGTCACGCCTTGCCGAGGCCATAGACCACTACGATGTGAATGTCGTATTCCACGGTCATGCCCATCGCGGCACCTATGAGGGGAAAACCATCAAAGGGATTCCGGTATACAACTGCTGCATGCAGGTGATGCTGAAGGTCTCTCCGGAGCAGCCGTATGCCCTCATTGAGGTGTGACGAGCAACACAAATCAGTGATCAGTGATTGGGATTCCCCCTACTCGTCATCCGGCGGTCCGCCCGCCATCGACGCCAGGTCTTGCGGCTTGATCTTCTCCACATTGAACTTGCCGGCACGCTCTCGCATGGTTTTGAGCACCTGCTCGAGCGGCGGCGGGTCTCCTTTGATCCAGCGGAGAGGATTGATCCGGGCCACCACAAACGTGCGGAGGTAAGGACTCGTGAGGCCGCGCTCTTTCAGCCGCTTCACAACATCGGAGACCTGCTCCTCGAGATCGAGAACCATCTCGGCGCGCTTCTCGTGCTCGCGGACGGTCTTGCGCAATGGCTCCTCGGAGAACTCCTCGAGCCGCCGCAGGATCGGATGGTAGGCGCCGCCGGCGAAGACCGGCTTCTTCTCGTAACAGAAGCCAAGTGTTACGAGCGCGGCTTCCTCCAGATAGAACGCGAAGTCGGTTTCCTGGCGCGAGGCGTCTTCGTCAATGAGGCCGCGATAGATGCGTGCGACTTCCAGCGATCGTTCCTTCAGGTTGTGAGCTTTTTCTGTGTTGAGTGCCAGGATCTGCCAGGCGAGTTGCGGATCCGGCGCAATCAGCGTGGTGATGGCTTTCGCGCCCAGCCGCCGCATCGCTTCCAGTCGATGGCGTCCGTTCGGCGTCCAGAAACCTTTGTCCGGCGCCGGGACGGTAATTACCGGATCGAGAAATGTGCCCGTCTTCTGGATCACTCCCGCCAGTTTTTTGTGGTGCGCTTCCGATAGGTCCCGCTGAAACGGTGTCGGCTCAATCCGGTCTATCGGCAGGATTGCGATGACCAGCGGCTTGCCGCCCAGCGGATCCCTCCATGATCCGGCCACGCTGCCGCCCTCCTTCTCCACGCGCGTGACAACCTCACGAATGGAACCGTCGGAAGTGTCCAGCTTGCAATCGATTGGTTCAAGTCCGCTCGATCCAGGCTTTGCTTTACGGGGGACCCGTTTGCGCCTGGTTTTAGTTGTGGTTTTGGCCGGCATGATTCGAGTTTAGCCACAAAAGGCACAAAAAGCACAAAATGCATTTTCGGCCGTCGTGCTAATCTTCCCACCCATGATTTTGAACATCGCGCCGCTGCGAAAACATCGCGATTACAGACTGCTGTACGTGGGCCAGCTTGTTTCCATGTTTGGAAGCATGTTCACGTACGTGGCGGTGCCGTACCAGGTTTACGAGCTTACGCATTCCAGCTTTATGGTCGGCATGCTTGGCGCGGCGCAACTCATACCGCTCCTGCTGTTCGCGTTGTGGGGCGGGGCCTATGCGGATGCGATGGATCGCCGGCGCCTTCTGATCGTTTCCGAGTTCGTGATGACCGGCGGGTCGCTGTTGCTGATGATCAACAGTCTCGTCCCGCATCCGAGCGTGGGACTCATTTTCGTTCTCAGTGCCGCGATGGCCGGAGTCAACGGATTTCATCGGCCGGCTCTTGACGCAACAACTCCTCTTCTGGTCGATCGGGAAGATCTCACCGCAGTATCGGCTCTCAATTTCCTGCGGTTTTCGGTAAGCGCCATCGGTGGGCCCGCGCTGGCCGGTCTCGCGATGGCTTCTTTTGGGATATCCATAACCTACGCCATCGACGTGCTCAGCTTCCTCGTATCGCTTATCGCATTGGCGTTGATTCGCAGAATGCCGCCGAGCGATCGAGCCAGCCGGCCGGGTCTTCGAAGCATTCTCGAAGGTCTGAAATACGCCATAAGCCGGCCTGAGCTGATCGGCACGTACGCCGTCGATATGGTCGCGATGACTTTCGCCATGCCGATGGCGCTTTTTCCTTCGATGGCTTCCATATGGGGCGGCGCCAAGGCTGCCGGTTGGCTGTATGCGGCAATTCCAATCGGAAGTCTATTCACTTCGGTGTTCAGCGGCTGGACTTCCAAAGTGGATCGACATGGCGCCGCTGTGGTCATCGCTGCCGCAGTCTGGGGTCTGGCCATTGTCATTCTCGGATTCGCTCCCACTCTGGGGGCGGCGGTGTTTTGCCTCGCCCTGGCCGGCGCTGCAGACGCCGTCAGCGGAGTCTTTCGAGCAACGATCTGGAATGAGACCATTCCCACCGAACTCCGCGGCCGTCTGGCCGGTGTCGAGATGATCAGCTACCTGAGCGGACCATTGTTGGGAATCGCGCGGGCGGGATGGGTCGCCACGATCTCTTCCAACAACATTTCCGTCGTCAGCGGCGGTTTTATATGCCTCGTCGCCGTGCTGCTGTGCATTCCGCTATTGCCTGCTTTCTGGAATTATCGTGCCGAACGCAGAGTCTCGAAACCCGTATCCGTTTCCAGCGGCGCTACAGTTCCTTGATCGTATCCGCGAGCCGACGGATACCCTCGTCGATTTCCGCGGTTGTCAGAGCACAGTACGGCAGCCGCAGGAAACGTTCGCCTCCACCATTCGGGAAAAACGCCAGACCGTCGGCCAGGTTCAAGTTTCGCTTCGCAGCGGCCGTGCGCACGGCCGTGGTCTGAACGCCGTCCGGCAACGTAATGGAGACAAAAAAGCCGCCGTCGGGACGCGTCGCTTTCGCATCCGGCACGTATTTTCTGAGCGCAGCCAGACAGGCGTCCAGACGCGGAGTATACAGCGCCTTGAGGTTCTCGATCTGCGGTTCCAGCAGCCCGCGCCGGCACCATTCATAAGCGACTCCCTGAGCGAGAAAGTTCGGCGAAATGTAGGTGTCTCCGGCTACTTCTGCGATCTTCGAAATCAAAGCGGGATCACCAAACATGAATCCGATGCGAGGTCCGGGTCCTATGAGCTTGCTGAAGGAACTCATATGGAGCGTCCGGGCCGGTGCAAGGTCCAGTAGCCGGGGTTCCTCGCGGCCGCGATATCGAAGCTGGCGGTACGGAGCATCCTCGAGCAACAGGAAGTTGTGTTTCTCCGCGAGAGCCGCAATCTGGCGCCGTTTTTCAGCCGAACAGGTTGCGCCGGCCGGATTCTGGAAGTCCGGGATGACATAGAAAAAGAGGGGCGTGTGCTTTTTGAGCTCCGCCTCGAGGGCCCCGATATCGGGACCGTCCGCCTGCAAAGGAATGCCGATCACCTGCGCCCTGTGACGGCGCAGGAGAACCAGTGTACGATCATAGGTCGGCGCCTCCGTGAATACGATCGTGCCGGGTTTCACCAGGTGCCAGCACAGAAACTCAACGAGTTGGAGGGAGCCGTTACTCGTCAGAACCTGATTTGTCTTAACGCCTTGCCACTGTGCAAGCCACTCCACGAGCGGTGCAAAACCAATCGCGGCACCGTATTGCAAGATCGTGCGGCCGTGTGCCTTAAGGGCAGCGAGGGCAGCGTCGATGACATCGTCCGCTGGAAAGGACTCAATGGCGGGAATTCCTCTAGTGAAGTTAATCGGCTTTAGATCAGACATACGGCACTCCTCTTTAATAGCTACAGTTGTACAGGCCGTGGCCAAAACAGTATCATTTTCAGACAGGTATTATCCGTGACTGCACGAAAAAGAAAACTTCTAGTCGTCGATGACGACCCGGGAATCCGAGCGTCGCTCTCTCTGCTTCTCCAGAACTGGGGATTCGAGGTGCTTCAGGCATGTGATGCGGCTGAGGCCACCAGCATCGTTGAGCGCCAGGATCCGGACATCGTCATCACCGATGTCGTGATGCCGGAGATTTCCGGCCTCGAACTTCTGCGAACTCTCAAGGCAGGTGACCCACACCGGCCGGTGCTGCTTATTACCGCTCAAGGCAGCATCGACATGGCCGTTGAAGCCATGAAACAGGGTGCGCGGGATTTTCTTACCAAACCGCTGACGGATCATATAAGGCTGAAATCCCTGCTCGATGACGCTGAACGAGAGCTGGAACTCCGCCGCAAGGCCAAGCGCCTGAACGTCCGCATCGAGACCGAAGGCGGTCTTGGTGATTTTGTGGGTGCCAGCAAATCCATGCGCGACGTCTTCGAGCTGATCGAGAGCGTTGCCGGGCGCGACGTGTCGGTAATGCTCACGGGCGAGAGCGGCACTGGTAAAGAAATGGCCGCGCTCAGCATTCACCGGTTGAGCAAGCGCGAGTCCAAGCCCTTCGTGGCAATCAACGCTGCGGCAATCCCCGAATCGTTGATTGAGAGCGAGCTCTTCGGCCACGAGCGAGGCGCATTCACCGGAGCCGTTGCCACGCGGCAAGGGTGTTTCGAGCAGGCCAATAGCGGAACTCTCTTCATCGATGAGATCGCCGAGATGCCCCAGTCGCGACGGGCGCGTGCGCAGGCTTGGCGGCAATCACGAATTCGAGTTCGATGTCCGTGTGATTGCGGCCACGAACCGCGATCCTGTGAGAGCTATCGAAGAAGGAAAGCTTCGCGAAGATCTCTTCTACCGGTTGAACGTGGTTCCGATTGCGCTTCCCACGCTTCGCGACCGGCCGGACGACATTCCGCTTCTGGTTCAACACTTCATCACTGAATTCAACCGCAAGCACCACATCAGTATCGAGGGCGTTACGGACGAGGCCATGGCTTTGCTCAAGGTCTACCCTTGGCCGGGAAACGTCAGGGAATTGCGAAACATTATCGAGCGCTCCGTCGTCCTCGCCAAAGGCGACTGGATCGAAGAGACGAATCTGCCGCCTTACCTTCGCAATCCGGCACTGCGGCCTGAAAAAGTCATCTTTTCCGTCGGCGCGACGACAGTGGCTGACGCAGAGAAGGAATTGATCCTCAAGACTCTCGAACATGCCGGCAACAACAAGGCCGAAGCCGCCCGCCAGCTCGGCG
>QHXD01000113.1:6951-8257 GCA_003223895.1 Acidobacteriota bacterium | reverse complement strand
GAGGCATGAAAGTTTCGACCAAGGTTATTTGCGGTCTGGGAATTCTGATGCTTCTGGCCTTTGCTGCGCTGGGATATCAGGTTTCCGTCATCCATCAGATGCAGTCCATCAACCTGGACTTGTCGGCGATCAACTTTCAGTCCGCTTTCATCACCCTAAATCTGTCGCAGCTCAGCGCGACCATCAAAGAGTTTTCCCAAAAGTACTTCGTTGCATACGATCCGATCTACGATCGTCAGCTCGAGGAGATGCGGAAAGAATTCGGCGAGGACCTCGACAATTTACGAAAAAATGTCCGCACGGACAGAGAGCGCATGGCCGTTGAGCAGCTTTCGCAGGCCATTGACAATTACTGGCAGATTTTCAACCGCGTCAAGAAAGAGAACCAGGGGAAGGAATTGGACTACCTTCCGCCGGATCTGACGATCGCGATGGATCACCTTCAGGCGGAAGCGGAAGTGACATACGACGCGGTCAAGGTCTCGATCCGGGAAGAAGTGACCCGTGCCGCCGACGCGGGACAGCGCGCTGAGCGGCTTTCAGGGATAGCGGAATTCGTAGCGTTGGCAGTAGGCGTCCTCGTCATGGTATCGATCGTGCGCGCGATCAATCTTCCTTTGCGACGTCTAACCCAGGGAACACGCGCCGTTGCCAAAGGCCAGTTCTGGCATCGGCTCCCGGCTAACGGCGGCGACGAGTTTGCCGAAGTGGCCCGCGATTTCAACGCTATGGCCGCGCGGCTCGCCGAACTCGATCAGATGAAGAAGGATTTCGTTTCACACGTTTCCCATGATTTGAAGGCGCCGCTTGCATCCATACGCCAGGTCATGCACGTGCTTCTTCAGGAAATCCCCGGCTCTCTGAATGAACAGCAGAAAGGCCTGCTGCGTCTCAGCTACAACAGCGCCGAGCGTCTTGCTGCGATGGTAGGCAACCTGCTCGATGTTTCGCGAATGGAAGCGGGCAACATGGAATACGTCATGTCTTCGCATGACCTCATACCCATATTGAATGGTGTGATGGAGGAGTTCGAGGTCCAGGCTAAGGAAAAAAGCATACAACTCCGATTGGAATCGGATGCGTCGGTCCCTGTTGAATGCGACCGTGACCGAATCGTGCAGGTCATCGGCAACCTGGTGGACAATGCATTGAAGTTTTCACCAGGCAACAGCGAGATCGTTTGCCGGATAAGCGAGGGCAGGGAGGGCTCGATCCTGGTTTCCGTTAGGGATTCGGGTCCTGGCGTTCCGGACGAACACAAGCAAAAGATCTTTCTCAAGTTTCACCAGGTAAAACACGGAAGGAA
>QHXD01000113.1:0-6933 GCA_003223895.1 Acidobacteriota bacterium | reverse complement strand
TGAAGCCCATCAGGGAGATATCTGGGTCGAAGACAATCCGAATGGCGGCAGCGTGTTCACGTTCATGTTGCATCCTGCCGCGAAGGAAGAGGTCATCAAATGCGGACAAAGCGCATAGCCACAGTTGCAATCTGGATGATTCTGGCTCTGGCGTCGTGCCAAAAGAAGACAACGCGGGTTGCGGCTCCTCCGGCTGCTTCAACGCCCGCTCCAAGGCCTGCTTCCCCTCCTCCGTCCCCGGCTTTGCTCGAACGAGCGGATCGCGCCTTTTCCACGGGTGCCTACGATGACGCCATTCGCGATTATGAGCAGGGTCTGCGCCTTTCTCCCCCGTCGAATGATCGTGAACAGGCATTGTTCCGTCTGAGTCTGGCGTACGTGCTGCGAAGCGCCAATCCGGATTGGCCGCGCGCAACGATGCTTCTCAAACAACTGGTGGACGAATACCCCAGCGGCGTTCTCAAACCACCGGCGGCGTTGATCTTGTCTCTTCACTCCGAGCTCGATCAGCTCGCCGCGGACTCCAGGACGCGGGATCAGCGCATTCGTCAGCTGAGTTCTGAGCTCGACAGGATGAAACAAATCGACGCCCAGCGACGCACCCGACCGTAGATCCCAATTACAGCCGCGCTGCGCCTTGAAAAGGGACAGGATCATGGAGATCTTCCATATATTCCGATTCCAACCGGCCCGAGCACCATCCTGCCTTTCCCGCTTAAGTCCCATTCAACGAGAGATATAACCTCCCCGGCGCCAAACGGCAGCAGCGTTGCGTAGTGATAGACGCGCCGGTACAAGGGACCGGCGATATCGGAGGATTACCAAATGCGAAAACTGTTAGTTTTTCTGCTGATGTCTGCGACCGCCAGTGTTTCGTTCGGTTGCGTGGCGACGAGGAAGTTCACGCGTGGTGAAGTGAAGACAGCCTCGGACCAGTTGAATGCCCGCATCGATACGACCGACGGTCAGATCAAAGAAACGCGCGACAGTGTCGACCGCGTTAACCAGAGAGTTACAAGCGTGGACGGTCGAGTTACTGGCGTGGACGGTCGAGTGACCGACCTGGATACCCGCACGACGCAGGGAATGAACGGCCTGAAAGGGGATGTTCAGAACGTCGACCAGAAGGCGGGACAGGCGCAGACCGTGGCCACTCGCGCGGCCGGAGACGTCGTGATCCTCGATCAGAAGTTCCAGAACAGAAATCAGTTCAACCTGACAGCGGAGAAGTCCGTTCAATTCAAATTCGATAGCGCGCAGCTGGATGGGAAGTATATGGCTGTATTGGATGAAGTTGCAGGAATGCTGGAGCAGAATCCGGATTCAATCGTGGTTCTTCAGGGCCGAACGGACTCCGTCGGCGACAAAGAGTACAACGTGAAGCTGGGCGACCGCCGCGTGGAGTCGGTGAGACGTTACCTGGCAGTTGAGAAGAACGTTCAGGTCTATAAGATCCATCAGATCAGCATGGGCGCTGCGGCCGGTCGCCTCGAACGATTCTCGCGGCGGACGAGAGAAGAATCGCGCTGTGACAATGATGATCCTGGTGCCGAAGACGGAAGGATCCGTCGCTGCGAAGTAGAAGACAAGGAAGCCGGAAGCCAGAAGCCCAGAAGCCAGAAGCCAGAATAGAGCTGTCCCTATTCTGGCTTCTGGCTTCTTGGCTTCTGGCTTCTTTTGTTTCTTACTGCTGTGCCGCGTATTGCGCCGGCCGAGAGGTAATCTTCACCGCCACCTGACCGAGCGTCTTATCAATCTCGATGTTGTTCTTCTTCAGGCTCAATCCCATCGCCTTATCCAGATCGACGAGCGATTTCGTGAAATTCACAACATTCTGAAGTTCGTTGGTCTGGGCCTGAGCGACGTTGCGTTGCTCCTCGAGCACGAAACGGAGTGTCGACGTACCCAGGCTGAACTTGGTTTGTTCGGCCTCCAGCCGCTGCTCGGAGAGTTCCCGAGTCGTCTGTGCCGTTTCGATGCGGGCCCGGTTCATCTCCACCTGAGTAAGTGTATTCCGCACTTCCAGGGCGATGGCCTGAGCCGTAACGTTCAACTTGCTTTCCGAGAGCCGGTGCTCAGTCAGGGCGCGGTCGTAATCGGCCTGCTGGGCCTTGTTGCTGAGGGGAATCACGAATGAGAAGCCCAGGGAATAGCCCGTGTAGTTGTAACCGAAGAGCTGGCCGAATGAATTCCAGATGCCTCCAGGGATGGTGTTGAGGATCTGGGTCGATCCAAACCCGCTGCGCTCTGTATGCGTACCGCCGGTACCATTCTGATTGTAAGCGGCGGTGACGTCGAAGATCGGCAGCTTCTGGTTCTTCGTGTACTGCACATCAATATCCTTATTCTTCACATCCAGATCCGCCTGCCGCATCTCCGGCCGATTTTCGAGCGCAACTCTTACGGCTTCTTCCAGGCTCGGAATCTGGATTCCCTCAGGGCGGCGCGGCGATTCCTGTGCCCGTAGCTTGATGAGGAACATCGAGGGATCTTTGTCACTGGAGGTCAGCTTCTTGATCTGATCTTCCGTTTGAGTGACGGTATAGGTCGAAACCACCATCTGTTCGCGCCGCGAAGCGACTTCCGATTGCGTCTGAACGACGTCGATGGGCGCCAGTGTTCCGATCTCCACCTTCATTTTGTTTTCGTCCAGTGTCCTGTTGGCAAGATCCAGCGAACGCTGCTTGACGTCCAGGTCCTGCCCGGCAAAAACCAGGTCCCAGTAAGTCTTTTGCGCCTGTACCAGGAGATTGGTGACCTGGATTTCGAACTGGGTCTCCGAAATCTTTTCGTTGTTCTGTCCAATCAGGATCTGGCGAGTGTTGATCAGGCGTCCGCGATCGCGCAGCAGGTGCTGTCCCACGGTGTACGTGATCTGTCCGGTATACGAAGGGTTGAACGAATTCAGGCTGCTATTCGACGACTGGCGGTTCATCGTTGCATCCACAGCAAGGCTCGTTCCCGTTGGAAGCGCCTGAGAGAAGTTGACCGCGTATTGTCCCCGCAACTGGTTCAAAACGGTAGCTCCGTTGAGCTGCGTATTGCTGAAGTTGCTGTTGCGGGTGACCGTGCCCGCGAACCGGATGGACGGCTGAAGGGCCCGGTAAAACACGAGGCTCTGGAAGTAGGAGGATCGCGGAGCGAGCCGGTTCGATTGGATGTCAAGATTCCGCTCGATCATCATGGCGATGACGTCGGCCATCGTCACCGGCACGGTGCCCGTTTGCAGCAGCTGGCCGAGGTTCGTACTGGAAGCATTGCTGCCTCCCGCCCCGGCGCTCCTGGGTGGATCGTAGCGGCGCAGAAAGTCTTCCACCCAATCCGAGTTCGCCATGGCCGGCACAGCCAGCGTCGCGACGAGCAAAATAGAAATAACGATTCTAGTGAGCTTCATTGATTAACTCCTTGAAAAGAAGGCAGGGGAACGGCCGCAAAATGACGCCAATTACGCAAATGCTGGCGTAACTGGCGTAATTCGCGGCCCATCTTCCTGGAACATTAAAAACTTGCCGTACCCGGCTGGCTGGCGCGGCGCCGCACCCACCTGAACAGCCTGGCAGGAGTCCACTCGCGCAGATCATCGAAGTAAGAGTAAGCCACCGGTGTGACCAGGAGGGTCAGCATCAGGCAGAGAACCTGGCCGCCGATGATGGTCACGGCCATTGAGGCGCGTGAGCCGGCGCCGGAGCCGCGTCCAAATGCGATCGGAAGCATTCCGGCGATAATCGAAATCGTCGTCATCAGGATGGGTCGCAGCCGCACGTGGCTGGCGGATACGAGCGCTTCGTGGCGCTCCATGCCCTCCTCGCGCAGCGTGTTGGTATAGTCCACCTGCAGAATCGAATTCTTCTTCACGATTCCGAACAGCATCAACATGCCGATTGCGCTATAGATGTTGATCGTCATGCCGAACGCCATCAGAGCCAGAAGGCCCGCGGGCAGGCTCAACGGCAGCGAGGTCATGATCGTCAGCGGGTGAACGAAGCTGTTGAACTGCGATGCGAGCACCATATAGATGAAGGCAATCGCCAGAATCACGGCGATACCGAAGTCGTTCGAGGCCTGAGCCAGCTGACGCGCTCCGCCGCTGAAGATGAGGCTGTAGCCGGGCTTCATGTTCAGCTCGGCGACCTTCTCGCGAACCGCCGCAACGGCGTCGCCCAGCGGAAGACCGTCGAGGCTGGTGCCCATCTGGACGTTCCGCTGGCGGGCATACCGCTGAATGTTCTGAGGGCCGTAGTCCAGTTTCAGTTGGGCTACATCGCTCAAACGCACAACGCGCTGCGTCGCAGACGGAACAAGCAGATTGCCCAGCCTGCCGGTATCGTTCCGGAACTGCTCGTCGAGGCGAAGGTTGATTTCGTATTGTTCGTCGCCTTGTTTGAACTGAGTATCCAATATCTGTCCGCCAACCAGTGTTCGGATATTGCTGGCAAGCGTATCGATCTGCACGCCGAGATCTGCGGCGCGAACACGGTCCACAATGATGCGCAGTTCCTGCTGCGTGGCTTCAAAATTCGACTCCACGTCGACGACACCCGGAATCGTCCTGAGCCTGTCCTTCAAGTCGGTGACGTATGCCTGCAGTTGCTCGAGGTCCGGCCCCATCACCGCCATGAATAGCCGGTTTCCCTGATTTTGATATCCGCCACCGTTGTTGCCGCCGCTAGCCGTCGAAGCTCCCGATATGTCGGTGCCACCCGACACGCTGACTCGAATTTTGGACGCTCGCGTTCCGGCGCCGGGGAATCTCCGCAAGAGCATGGCTCGAGTCTGCCGCATCAAATCCTGTTGCGACAGGGTACGGCTCTCCAATGGGGTCATGCCAATGAAGTACTCCGCCTGACTGAAATTGATATTCGTGAAGACGGTCTGCACTTCAGGCAAACGGCGAATCATATCTTCGACATCCTTCACGTATTCCTGGGTCGCGTCCAGACTCGTGCCTCTCGGAAGGTTGATCCGGGCCTGGAATTCGCCCTGGTCGTCATCGGGAACAAGCTCCTGGCCAATGCGCGGGTACAACAAGGCCGCTGACAGTGTGACGATCGCGGCAATCGTGAGCATCACGAACCGGTGATGCAGACACCAGCGCAGCATGTGTCCATAGCCACGGTCCATCAACGCATAGAGACCGCGCTTCTTCGATGCCGTGTGGCCGGCATCGCTCGGGCGCAGCCACATGGAGCAGAGCGCCGGCGTCAGCGTGAAGGACACAAACATGGAAAACAAGATTGCCGCGGCGGATACCACTCCAAAGCTGAACAGGTACTGTCCGATCGTTCCCGTGATGAACACAACGGGCAGGAAAATCACCACGAGCGAGAGCGTTGTTGCCATCACAGCCAGACCGATTTCACTCGTCGCTTTTCCTGCTGCTTCCCGCGGCGACACACCCTTTTCCTCGACGTATCGGAAAATATTTTCAAGCACAACGATGGCGTCGTCGATGACGATACCTGTGGCCAGTGAGAGCGCCAGCAACGTCATGTTGTTGAGCGTGAAGCCGAAAATCTTCATCACCGTGAACGTTCCGATCAACGAGATCGGAATGGCGGTCGCCGCAATAATCGTGCTGCGGATGTTGCGCAGGAACAGAAACACGACCAGGGCCGCCAGAAGGCTTCCATAAACCAGGTGATGCTGAATATCGTCGATCGACCGGCGGATGAACGTGGACTGGTCTCTCCGCGTCGTGACCACGAGGTCGGAAGGCAGCGACGACTTGAGCCCGTTAAGCCTCGCCATAACCGCATCGACGACAGCCACGGTGTTGGATCCCGACTGTTTCCGGATTTCGAGCGAAATCGACGGTCTGCCGTCCACCCGCGCAATCCGGCGTACTTCCTGAACCGAGTCTTCTATGCGTCCAACATCGGCCAAAGTGATCACGGACCCGTTTTGCTGTGAAAGAACGATCTTGCCGAAATCGCGCAGGTTCATCAGCCTTCCCATCGTGCGGAGGGCGATTTCGGCAGTCCCCGCTATGAAGTTTCCGCCAGGAATTTCGATGTTCTGACGCTCGATGGAATTTCGAACCTGCTCGGCCGTTAGACCGTAAGCCGTGAGCCTGTCCCCATCCAACAGGAGTTGGATCTGCCGGCGGCGGTCGCCGTTGAACTCTATTCCGCCGACACCATTGAGAGATTCCAGAGGCTGCTTGAGTTTCTTGTCGACGATTTCAGTGATCTCTCTCGGATCGCGATCTCCGGAAATCGCCAACGTCAGGATTGGAGCCTGATCCGGATCCTGTTTGTTTACACGCGCGATTTGCGTATCACGCGGAAACCGGCCCTGGACCTGGACTATTTTGTCACGGACGTCCTGGATCGCCGCATCCATGTCTCTTTCCAGGACGAACGTAATGTTGGCGTTCATATTCCCCTGGTTCGAGTTCGTCCGCAACTCATCGATTCCGGCGATGGTGTTGACCACTTCCTCGACAGGTTTCGTGAGGCTCGTTTCGACTTCCTCCGCGCTGGCACCCGGCAGTGGAATCTGGATATTGACGTTGGGAGGCTCTGTCTTCGGCATGAGATCGACGCCGAGTGTCCGATAAGAGAACACGCCCAGCGTCACCAGCGCCGTGGACATCATGATTGCGAAAACCGGGCGTCGTATGCAGACTTCTGCTAGCTTCATTGACCGTTACCCTTTCCTTCTCCGCCCCCGCGCCGTCCTTTTCCTCCACGACGCTCTCCACCGCCCGCAGCGGGATCGCCTCCAGCCGGTCCGGTTTCTTCTCCGCCGCCGTCACCAATTCTCATACCCGATACGAGTTCATTGAGATTGCTTGCAGCAAGAATTTCGTCACCCTTGAGTCCACTTACTACTTCGAAATACTTATCTTCGCGTTCGCCAAGCTGGACCGTCTGCTGTTTCACGACTCCGTTTTCTATCACGAACACTGAAGCAACACCGGCGAGCGAAGAA
>QHXD01000690.1 GCA_003223895.1 Acidobacteriota bacterium | reverse complement strand
CGGGATGACGCCCTTGACGACCTGTGCCTCGGAAACCGATTCCGCGCTCATCACGTCGATTTTGTTATAACTGCCGTACAGGCTCAGCGAACCCTCGCCCGGGTGGCCGCTGGCGTCTGTTCCATCGGCCGTGACGGTCATCGAAGTGCCGCCGAGCCCGTTCAGCCTGAAACGGTTTCCGCCAAAGCCGTTGGCGGTTGCCTCTCCCTTGGTCAGCCCAGACCCGACAGTAAGAACGTTCGTGATATTGCGGTTGATCATCGGCAGATTCCTGACCTCGAGCGTTTCAAGATTGAACCGCTGCTCGGGAGACAGTGTGTTGACTATCGGCGCTTCGCCCGTGACGGTCACATTGTCCGTAATATTGCCGACCTCGAGAACGTATGTCCGTCGCACGTTTTGTGACGCGCCCAGCGGGATGTCCCGCCCTTCGTAAGTCTTGAACCCCGGCATTCCGATCTTCAGTGTGTAACTGCCGACCGGCACAAAATTAAACAGGAATTCTCCGGTCTCGCCGGTCAGCTGCTGCGTCACAGCAGAGGTGCCCTCATTGACCATTTGCACTTCCGCTCCAGGCAAGACTGCACCGGATGGATCCGTAACGATCCCCGCGAAAGTCGCCGTAGTGCGTTGAGCCAAACTTAGATCCGCCATCGTGACCAATAAGAGGCCCGCAAGGACCATCCGCGCCTTCGACACCATACCGTCCTCCTTTGTCGCCATTTCAAACAAATTCGAGTGGCTTCGTGCCAGGATCGAGCGCTTCAACGGGAACGCTCGACCAAAACCAGGACGCAAAATCGAAGTCCCGGAACCTGCGCGGTCTCCGAAACTCCGACCTTACGCTGGCGTGCGATGTGAGTGGGGTTTTGTTCCGGCCGATAAGGTACTGGATTGGTCTTTTCAAGTCAATCCTGTTCCCCGATTTCCCGTCCCCGATTTTCAGGCGGCGGCTCCTGAGATTACTACTTGACTATTTCCATATTTCTGTTATTGTCGAAATATCGAAGGCCGTAGGCCACCGATCTGGGCACCAGACCGTACACCGGAAGGAAGAACGTATGGCGATTTCGAGTAAGAAACAACAGACTGAGGAAATCACGCGTTATGCCGACATGCTCGCGGCGATGGGGACAGAACCTCGCCTGCGGATCATGCAACTTTTGTTATCCGCCCATCCCGAAGGGCTTGTCGTAAACGAGATCGGCAGTGAACTCGATATCCCCAGTTCCACGCTCTCTCACCATTTGGAAAAGCTAAAACACGAGGATCTCGTACGCGTCCGTCGCGAAGGCACTTTCCTTTGGTACTCGGCCAATACCGAAGCTTTGCAAGAGTTACTGGGGTTTCTATATGCAGAGTGCTGTACCCGAAACAAAGCGGTCGAACCGCGGAAGATCGTCTGCTGCAAATAGGAGAACACAATGGACACAACAGACATCAAAGAAGTAGTGAAAGAGAAATATGGCGAGACTGCGCTTCGCGTGCTCTCGGGCGGCAGTAATTCCTGCTGTGGCGCTGCCACTGCTTGCGGCACGGATAACGACCCGATTACGTCGCGTCTTTACGATGCAGAGCAGGCCACTCAGATTCCGGAAGAAGCCTTGAAAGCCTCTCTTGGTTGCGGAAATCCTACTGCGCTGGCAACGCTGAATCCTGGTGAGATTGTTCTCGATCTCGGCTCAGGTGGCGGTATCGACGTGCTGCTCTCGGCTCGCCGTGTGGGACCGACCGGCAAGGCCTACGGGCTGGATATGACTGATGCGATGCTTGCACTGGCGCGCGAAAATCAAAAAAAGGCCGGCGTCGAGAACGTTGAATTTCTTAAAGGCGAAATCGAGCACATTCCGCTTCCGGACAATTCGGTAGACGTCATCATTTCAAATTGCGTCATCAATCTATCGGCAGATAAAGACAGCGTGCTCCGTGAAGCGTTCCGGGTGCTGAAACCGGGCGGCCGCTTTGCTGTATCGGACGTCGTAACCCGAGGGGAAATGCTTCCGGAAATTCGCGAGCACGTACTTCTGTGGGTGGGTTGCATCGCGGGAGCTCTGGAAGAGAAAGAGTACCGTTCGAAACTGACAGCCGCGGGCTTCGAGAACGTCCAGCTGGAACCGACACGTGTTTACCGGATCGAGGACGCGCGGACATTCCTCACTGGGCGGGGAATCGACGTGGACGCGATTGCGCCGCAGATCGATGGCAGGTTCATGAGCGCGTTTGTTCGGGCGACCAAACCGAGCAGCTGTTGTGGTCCAGCCTGCTGTTCCTGAGTCGAGCGAATGACCCCGGCACGGAAGTTTATCGCCGAAGGCTTCGGGACCATGCTGCTTCTGGCCGCCATCGTTGGTTCAGGCATCATGGGGGAGCGATTGAGCGGAGGGAACGTGGCCGTTGCACTCCTGGCAAATACCATCGCAACGGGTGCAATGCTCGTGGCCATCATTTTCGCGTTTGGGCGCATCTCCGGTGGTCACTTCAATCCTGTTGTGACTTTGGCGATTGCCTCACAGGGAGGCCTGGGCTGGGGCGAAGTACCGGGCTATGTATTAGCCCAAATAATCGGCGCGTTAGCGGGCGTGGCCGCGGCGCATGTCATGTTTGGCGAGATTCTGTTTTCGGCCTCCCAACACGCACGAGCCGGAGGAGCCCAGCTCTTCAGTGAATTGGTTGCAACGTTCGGACTGCTCTCGGTCATTTGGGGTTGTGGGCGGGCGCGCCCGGAAGCGGCACCGTTTGCCGTGGGAGCTTACATCACCGCGGGCTATTGGTTCACGGCATCGACCGCCTTCGCCAATCCGGCCGTGACGCTGGCCAGATCCCTGACGAACACCTTTTCCGGCATTCGTCCCGCTGACGTCCCCGGATTCATCGTGGTCCAATTCGCCGGCG
>QHXD01000678.1 GCA_003223895.1 Acidobacteriota bacterium | reverse complement strand
TCAGAATGCGCCAGATCAGATACGTCAAAATTGTCCGATCGGCGATGGTCATCATGACCTTACCAGGCAGCCGCGTGGAACCCATTCGGGCCTGGATAATTGCAACCGTCCTTGGTTTCATGAAGATAGCCTTTGGACCGCCTTCGTCAGTTCGGAAATGCTGAAAGGTTTGGGTAGAAAATGGGCTCCGCACGTTCTGACGAACTCTCTCGTCTCGGCCCGTGCGACATCGCCTGAGAGAAGCAGAACGCGAATGTCCGTCCGGTTCGATCGTACCCACTCGATCAGGTCACGGCCATTCGTTCCGGGCATGTGGAGATCGCAAATCAGAATGTCGTATTCCTTTTTCTTCAAGAGCTCGATGGCCGGTGCGCCTTCGTTGAGGCGATCCGTCCGATAGCCGCAGCCCTGCAGAACGCTCTCGACCAATTCGGTGATGTGATCCTCGTCATCGACGATCAGGACCGAGCGGCTCAATGCTTTCATTCCGGACTCATCCGATGAGGATTCCTCTTCCGCGCAGGGTGTATCCGCCACGGCAGGCAGCTGGATGGTGAACGTCGCGCCGCATGACTTCGTGCTGGAGACCCACATGTCGCCGCCGTTCTCTCGAATGATCTTGCGGGAGAGGCTAAGGCCGAGGCCGGTGCCGGTTTCCTTGGTGGTGAAGAACAGCTCAAAGACTCGTTGGATGTCGGTTTCGTCGACACCTGGACCATCGTCGGTGATCGAAATGCGAACGGAATCTCCAATCAAAGCACTCGAAATGCGAATCTCGCCGGATGCGCGCATGCCGGAAATCGCCTGAATCGCGTTCGTGACCACGTTCAGAAACACCTGGGTCAGCTCGCCTGCCTGCGCCAGAACTTTCGGGGAGCGCCCCGAGAGACTCAAATTCAGGTCAATACGATTGAGACGGATCTGGTATTCGACAAGCTCGACAGTGCGGCGAATGGAATCGTTGACATCGATGATTTCGTACCCGCTGTTATCCGTGCGGGCAAGGCGAAGGACATTTTGAATGATGCGGACGCTGCGCTCGGCCTCGGCATGGATCTTTTCGAGACGGTCGCTGTCCAGCTTGCCATCGCGAAGGAGCAGTTCCGAAAAACCCAGGATTGTCGTCAGGGGGTTGTTGAGCTCATGGACGATTCCGGCCAGTAAATGGCCGGCAGCCGACATCTTCTCCGACTGAAGGAGCCGCTCCCGATAGGGCGCAAGTTCATTGCTCCACTCCGGAACGCTCGCTCGCTCGATGTGGGGCTCCGCAGACGTATTCATGACAAGCGTATTCATCGGCGATAATCCTTCGAATCTTTAGAAAGAACGCGGGCTAAAGCCCGCGACTACATTTGGGCGGCAGCTTTAGCGACACATCGGACGTCACATTTGGTCCCGAATGTAGTCGCGGGCTTTAGCCCGCGTTCCTTTAATTCACGTAAGCTGCTCTGGTTCTGGACAGCATCCGTGGTTTCTCGGTGTGGCGCATCTTCAGGTTGTCTTCGTGGGCGAAGATGCTCTCCTCGAAACTCATCATGGCAAGGCCGTCTTCAAACTTGCCGATGCGGGGTCGCAATTCGATTCCCCCAGCCATCTGGACGAGCCAGGAGGCAAAGTCGGCGCCGGAGGCTATGGTCAATGGAATACCGCCGGAAAAGCGCGGATTCACTTCAATCAGGCGCAGTTCGCGCCCATCAAACTTACACTGAATATTCGCGGCGCCGACGATCTGAAGCCTCTCGGCGACGTCCTTCGCAAACGCGATTACTTCTTCATGCTTTCGGGTAATGCCTTTGTCGCTCACGCCGGCCCGGATTACCAGGCGCTCACGCGGCACGATTGAAATCACACGGCCGTTGAAATCCGCCAGCACGTCGATCGTAAATTCCGTACCGCATAGCTCTTCCTGAACAATCGCGTCGGGAACGTAATCGAGAAACGCCCGAAGCTGCGCCTCGTTTTTCACGACAAAAACGTTAACACTGCCACGGCCGAAGCGCGGCTTGACGTAGAGCGGATACTTCAGACCGTCAAAGTAGACATCTTTGGCCAGCCAGGTCAACGGAGTCTGGATACCGTTCGCCTGGCAAAAGAGATAGGTCTCATACTTGTCGTTGCATATATTGCTGGTCTGCTCGCTTGACACGGCGACCCGAATCCCTTGTTGTTCGAGACGGGCAACCTCCCGGCCGAAAATAGGCAACTCATCATCTATGGTCGGAATGATGAGATTCACATCTTCCGCATCACAGATACTCTCGATAATCGGAATGTAGTGACGGTCGGTGGTGAGCGGCACGATGTGATGCTTGTGTCCGAAGTAGAGCGCCGGTGAAAGCGGGTTGATGTCGGTGGTCACAACCCTGCCTTTGCCGAAGTTCTCGACCGCATTGCGAAAGGCTCGCACCAGCGGTACGCGGCGGGAGGCGGCTGTGATCAATACGTTTATCCGTTTCATTGGAGCGACTCCCACTGTACGGGCGCGTCAGCTTCGATCGGCGACAAGGCCTGCTTGCCTACAACGGAATCCACGAACTCGGGTGAAATACCAATCGCCGGCCGCAGGGCATACAACATTCCGGCGTCGATGGTCTCGCCGGGAGCGATCGGGCGGCGCGCGTAGAGCGCTCGGCGGGAAGCGGTCTTGTTGCGGCTCTCGGCTTCCGTAGCGGACTTGCCGCGCTCGCCCAGAACCGTTCCGATTGTCCGCAATTCTTCAATGTGTCCCTTGAGCTGCTTCGCGTCCATGGATACAGCATGATCCGGAGTTTCGCCGCGGGTTTCGATCATGAAGTGGCGCTCGATTACCTGAGCGCCCAGCGACGTCGCCACGACCGAACCAAGCGTTCCCACGCTGTGATCGGAGAAACCGACAGGCACGCCGAACCGGTCACGAAGATACTGAACCGACTTCAGATTCAACTCTTCGGTCTTTGCCGGATACGACGACACACAGTG
>QHXD01000677.1 GCA_003223895.1 Acidobacteriota bacterium | reverse complement strand
CGACCGCGGACCACGACGATCGCGTGGTGCCGAGTCATTCCTGCAACCTCGCTGTGAACTTGAACGAATGACTCGGCACCACGCGATCGTCGTGGTCCGCGGTCGTGACGAGGGTCGCCGGATAACACACGTTTGGCTTGATGTTTTGCAGTGGAGAATACGCGCGCAAATACGCAAACGCTTTCGGATCGCTCGATGCCCCGTATTCCGTCACCCACGCGGCCCCGCCGGTAAACCGATCGTAGCGCAACATATCCATCACACCCACCTGGGGCAAGGCGGCGGCATACAAACCCGGGCGTTGTGTCATCACCGCGCCAACGAGCAGACCGCCGTTCGAGCCTCCGTTAATGGCGAGATGCGACGATGACGTGTACTTTTCGCGAACAAGATATTCCGCGGCTCCGATGAAATCGTCGAACACATTCTGTTTCTGCTCGAACTGTCCGGCCTGATGCCATTTTTCTCCATATTCGCCGCCTCCGCGAATGTTCGCCAGGGCGTACACGCCGCCCTGCTCGATCCAGGCGATCACGCTCGCGCTGAACACCGGCGTCGACGTGATCGAAGGATTCTGACCGTTCTTCACCAGATCCCTGGAATGCGTTACAAACATCGGCACACGCGTTCCGTCCTTGCTGCTGTAGAACACGCGCTCCGAGACGAGCCGAGCAGAATCAAACGTCAGTTTCGGCGGATTGAACGGCTGGCTCACACCGGTCTTTGAGTCATAAACATATACAGTCGAGGGCTGCAACGGTGAGGTGAACGAGTAGAGGATTTCCGGTCGATCAAACCGGCCAAGCAGGCCGCTGGCGGCTCCGAGCCCGGGGGGCTTCACCTCTTTTGACTGCTTTCCGTCGAGCGAATACAGACGCATGACCGACGCGACGTCCTGTAGCGTCAGCACACCAATCTGTCCGGCGATCATCGATGCACTTTCGATCGGCATCGTGCCCTCGGGAATAACAGTCATCCAGTTAGCCGGCGCGACCTTCGCAATGGGTGTGGCGACAATCTTCCGATTCGGCGCGTTCTTGTCGACCTGGATAAACAATTGTCCGTTCGCGACGCCGAGAGGACTGTAGTTCGCGTCTTGACCTGTGACGATCGGCTGGATCGCCGCCCGGACGTTCGGATGTTGTGGTTCACCGAGGTCCGCGAGATAAAGCTCATTTTTGTCCGTGCCCTTGGTTGTGAACACGAACAGATAACGGCCAGTCTCGTCGAGCTGGCCGTACACGAACCACGCCGGGTTGTCGGGACGCTCGTAGACCTTCACGTCCGCCGTCTGGTTCGTTCCCAGTTTGTGATAGTAAAGCGTCTGATGTTCAAGCTTCTCTTCGAGCTGCTTCCCTTTCGTCGGCTCCGGAAACCGTGAGTAGAAAAAGCCCTGGCCGTCTTTCGTCCACTGCGTGGCGCTGAACTTGACCCACTTTATGATGTCGGCTGTATTTTTGTTTGTTGCGAGGTCGCGCACGTACAACGTCACCCAGTCGGAGCCGCCTTCGCTCTGTCCAAATGTGAAATGCTTTCCGTCGGGTGACGGTGTAAAGTCCGATAACGCCACAGAGCCATCCGGCGACAGCTCATTCGGATCCAGCACCATTTGCTCCGGACCGTTGAGCGTGCCCCGGCCGTACCGGACATCTTGTTTTTGCAGCCCAGAGTTCTTCGAATACCACCAGCGGCCACCTTCCCAATGTGCGACGCTCGTGCGCGGGTAGTTATACAGCGTGGTGATGCGCGCTTTGAATGCATCGCGCCCGGGAAGCGCCGCGAGATACGGTGTCGTGATGGCGTTCTCGGCTTTTATCCAGTCGGCCACCTCCTTGCTGTCGATCGCTTCCAGCCAACGGTACGGATCGGCGACTTTCGTTCCGTTGTAATTGTCGATCGTCTCGACTTTTCGCGTCTCGGGATATTTGAGCCGGGTCTGCTGTGCGACGAGCAACACGGGAATGGCAGCGAGCAAGGCCAGCACACAGATTCGTGCGCGGAAGATGGCGAGTGTCACGCGCAATTTTCCCTCCTCGGAAAGGTGAACGTCATCAGCGCCGGTTTTTGAAGTCCTCATCGGTGCCGCGGTCTACGAGGAAACCTATATTGGGAGTCCCCATTTCTTCCCAGCTCTGGTCACCGTAGTAGACCCACTTGCCTGGATTCGGGTTGTACTTGTTGTTCGCCGAGTTGTCATAACGAAATTCGACGTGCATCCGGGAGCCCTTCGGTATCTTCAGCGATGTTCTGTATGTGAGCTGCCAATTAAAGTCGTAGCGCGGAACGTTGAGCACAATTTCTTCCCGTCCATCCGGATAAGTCAGCTTGTATTGCACGCTTGTCGCGCGCATATGCGCGTGCGGACGGAACCAGACCAACTCGAGATCTTTGAGGAAGGTGATCTCCGCTGCAGGACCAAGATAGTTGCTTTCATAGGGCGGAATCGCAAGTTCACGGATAGCGTGTCGCCGCACAACGGGTGCATTCTCACCCTCTTCGCCATCCTGGGGGACGAATCTCTTCGCCGGCGGTACCTTAGCTACCGTGAAGCCGATCCTCGTCCGATCTATGACTGCCGCACCGTTGGGAGTGTAATGCAGGCTCATGACAATGTCCGATCCGGCGGGCACAAAAACTCCAGCGTTCACGGGGCGATAGTCTTCATAGGGTAACCCCGGCAGGTAGCAAAACTGGTTGCCTCCACGTATAGTCTGCTGGCCCGGTCGGCGCGTTTCCTCGGTGCTGCCCACTTCCCGCCTTATGACGATCCCTTCTTTCGTGTCCACGCCACGAACGCGATCCTTGCTGACTCCGTCCTCGTCTCGCGGCACTTCCATCCACTCGTATACGTTGTAATCCGTCGTGGGTTTATGCTTCTCGAAATTAAAGCAAAAGTGATGGACCACGGCTGGCTGGCCCGGCAGAACCTCGACGGAAGTGACCCAGGTATCCTCTAAGAAGGGTGACGGAATTGCCAACTGCTCCCATTCCTTGACGCCGCGGGCGGGGACGGAGTAAGGCGGCAAATCGACAAAGACATCCGGCTGGATTTGCCAGCCGTCTGCGGGCCACCGAATCGGGACCGGCGCATCTTTCGGATTGCCCTCCACAGCTCCGCTGTCAGCCCAGGCTACAAGCGTTTCGATTTCGGCCGGCTTCAGAGAGCGATCGTTGTTGAAGTGGCCGTAGCGCGGGTCCGCGAACCAGGGCGGCATCTTTTTCGTGACGACCGCCGTCTTGATCGCCTTCGTCCATGGCCGTGCTTCCTTATAGCTCAACAGCGACATCGGTCCGATTTGCCCCGGGCGATGGCAACTCTGGCAATTCTTCTGCAGGATCGGAAGAACGTCCTTGTAGAAAGTGACAACCCCACCGGACTCTTGACTGGCCCCGGCCGTCGCCGGCCGCTCGATGGCGCTCAGCAACAAAACAAAGGTCGCCAATCCCAAAACGGAAATTCTGATAAGCATGGTCGTATTTTCTGCCTTCCCCAGCGAAGCCACAAGTATTTTGGGTAGTGGGTCACTTTGAAGTTCGCGAACTCCCCTCCTAAGTTAGGAGGGGTGCCGTTCG
>QHXD01000112.1 GCA_003223895.1 Acidobacteriota bacterium | reverse complement strand
AGCGGCACAAGAGGAAGCGCGCCGGGTTGCCGTGTCCGCGTTCAAGGTTCTGGAATGTTCCGGAATGGCCCGCGTGGACCTGTTCCTCGAGAACAGTACTGGAAAATTCTACGTCAACGAGATCAACACACTTCCGGGCTTTACGACGATCAGCATGTATCCCAAACTATGGGAGGCTTCCGGAATTCCGTACACCGAGCTGATCGATCGCCTGATCGCACTCGCCGTGGAGCGCCACGCGGAGAAGAATAAACTCCGGACCAAGTACTGAGAGGTTGGGGAACCAAGAATTAGCCGCGAATTACGCGGATTACGCGAATGGGGCGCATCAAGAACTTTTTTGCGCCCCATTCGCGTAATCCGCGTAATTCGCGGCTAATTCTTGGTTCCCCAACCTCTCAATCGAGTTCGCGCCATTCGACACGCCCATCTTCAAACACGAGTACCCCGCTGGCGACGTCCTTCGCAAACTGAACGTGGTGGGTGACGACGATCTGCGTCATGCCTTCGTTGTCCAGTTCGCGCATGACGTTGAAGACCTCATCCACGAGACGAGGATCCAGTTGCGACGTGGGTTCGTCATACAACATCACTTCAGGCTGCATCGCCAGACCCCGCGCGATGGCCACGCGCTGCTGCTGCCCGCCTGAAAGCTTCGCGGGATAGGCATCCTCTTTTTCCGCCAGGCCCACGCGTTCGAGAATTCTCCGGCTCATCGCCGCAGCCTCGTTCGGACGCATCTTCTTCACCTGCACGGGGGCCAGCGTGACATTCTCGAGCACAGTCAGGTGCGGAAACAGATTGAAGCTTTGGAAAACCATTCCCGTCTTCAATCGCATCTGTTGCAGCATTCGTCTCTTTTCAGCAGGCAGGTTGGCCGCTTCGCCGGCGTTCCACTGCACGGCGACATCACCAATGGTTATTCGGCCGCTATCGAAGAACTCCAGGAAATTGATGCAGCGGAGCAGCGTCGATTTCCCGCAACCGGATGGGCCCATGACAACGGTCAGGTCGCCGGGCGGGAATTCCAGAGTGAGATCTTTGAAGAGAGTGTGGGTGCCGAACGATTTCGTCAGGCCTTCGATCTTAACCACCGCTGATGCGCGCTGGCACTCCTTAACAGGATTTTCTGCTGGCTTTCTTTCGCGTTGAAACCGATGGCATACGGGCAAAAGATGTTGGCGCGCTTCGCACGCGAGAACTCGTCGAGATAATATCCGCCGATCTTGAAGTGATATTCGTCCACGGTTCCGGACAACGCTCCATCGCCGTTGTACTGCCACGCGCTCGACCGGCGTTTGTCATTGGCGGTGATGATGATGTAGAGATTCTCGGGCGCCATGTCGTAGATATCCTGGCTGCTCAGGTTTCCCACGCCTTTCAGATCGCCCCATCCTGTATGCGAATGAAAGTCCCCGATCAACGACAGGTGCGGAAGATTGGCGAGGAATCTGTTAATCCTCCGCGAGGCGCGGCCGTTCTTCTCCACGCTGGTGTGACGTCGATTCGCTGTCTGGTAAGAAATCGCGTGCTCGACAATATAAATGTTGCTGCTGTCGCGATATCCCAGCAGGAGACCGAAACATTCCTTCTTATAAACCTCGATGGCGGATATAAGAAGAGCCCAAAAGGCATTCGCTGAAATATAGACTTCCATAGGTGACCCGACTGTTCCGGATTCTAGCTGTTCAGGCCCCCAATTGGGAACGAGCTTTTATGGAAAAATAAGGGCCGCATTTACTGCGGCCCTTCTTTAAATCTCGGTCTTCGCGCCTAATTTTTAGGTTTTTAACTACTTCTTCTTGGTAGCTTTCTTTTTCTTTGCTGGAGCTTTTTTCACTTTTTCCCTCCTATGGGATGTTTCTTTTTACTTAAGCCTCGCTACATATTGAGGCCTTAACTATCCATAGCCGTTAGTATTGTGGCGAAACTTTTACCTGTCAAGCATAAATTTCGCTTTTTGTGAGGGTTAAGCTCTACGGGAATTGGTAGTAACCCCTGCGGTGGAGAGTTTCGAATCCAGCCCGCGCGACGACGACCTGAATGTCCCGAAATACCGGTGCAGGCCCGTCGACTCTATTCGTTGAAATGTAGCCCAGCACGTACTGGTTTCGCGCCGCCTCCGCCGCAGTGGCGTAGGATTGTTCGATGTTCTGGATGGAACTGACAAAGTAGGCATCGCCGCCCGTCGCCTTGGCGTATTTGTTGAGCAAGGAAAGCGCACGGGTCAGCACATTTTCATCGAGACCCACGGCATATACTTCGATGCCTGTCTCGAGCAGGCTCTTGACGGTATCGTCGTATGAATGATCGCTTCCTTCGTTGTAGCCATCGGAGATCACGAGTACGATCTTCCGCCGGTCTCGTTCGCGCTGAGCAAGATCGGATGCTGCTGCGAAGATGGCGTCGTTGAGAACTTTGATCCTCTTTGGTCGTGCCGTGGATGCGGGACCGATTTGTCCGGGAGGTACGACCGCTGCTCCGTTTATCACGGGACCCGGAATCGAGAATGGGCCGCCCGGAGCAGGCGGGTAGGGAATCGGATCGCCTTTGATATTTCCGAGCGTCTTCATGGAAGTTTCAACGACGGCTGACTCACGGGAAAAATCGAGGACCTTCTTCACAAACTTGTCGAAGCGATACACCGACACTTCGCCGAACTCGCTGAATGCGCCGGCAAGCGCAGGAAAAGTCTTTTGTACTTTGGAGAGCGAACTTTCAGAGACGCCGGTGTCAATAAGGACTGCAGCCGATAACGGGACGGGATCGATCGTGAAGTTGGTAATCGTTTGCTTGCGGCCGTCTTCGAGAACAGTGAAGTCGTCTTTTGTAAGACCTGTGACTAATTTGTCCGCTTTGGTTTTTACAGTGACAGGCACAACAACAAGATCGACTCTCGTACGGATCTGAATATCCTGGGCGCTTCCGGTGATGACCGGCAAAAGAAGAACCAGAAGAAACAATCTGCTACCGATCCGGATTCTTTGCCGCATAGTATCCCTTCCTTGCTTTGACCGTGTAACTCGAGTCTCGCGGAGTGATTCTTATCTCGCGGAATTTTCCATCTTTCGCAGTATTCGTTGAAACGTAGCCCAGGCTGTACTGGCTTCGCAGCTCTTGTGCGATCTGCTCGAATATTCTTTTGAAGCTGTTCTGGTTGGTCAGCGTGAACATCGATCCGCCGGTCTCGTCCGACAATTTTCTTAGCGTTCCCGGATCCCCGCCACGCGCTCGTCCTCTGCCAAAGAAGAAGCCGCCGCTGCTATTCGAGATCGAATAGATGACGGCGTCGCTCTGGTGTGCGGCAACCAGGGCCTCGAAGAATTTGGTCTTGCTCGTGGTGTCTTCGCCGTCACTGATCAGGATAATCGCTTTCCGGCCGGCTTCGCCGCCGAGTTTTTCCCGGCATGCGAGCCAGACCGCGTCATAGAGCGACGTACCGCCGCCAATCTCGAGCTCGTTGATGGCCGCCTTCAGACGTCTTGTGCTCTCTGTGTAATCCTGCACGAGGGTTACCGAACGATCGAAACCCATCACGAGAGCCAGATCGTTCGGCCGCAAAATCGATTCGAGAAAACTCGTCGCGGTCATCTTCTCTTCGTCGAAAACCGGCCGGACACTGGGGCTCGTGTCGATCAGCATGGCCATTGTCAGCGGCAGTTCATTCTCACGCGCGAAGTGCTGAATTTCCTGACGCTTTCCGTCCTCTTCGACGGTGAAATCCTTCACGCCAAGCCCGGGGATGAACCGCCCGCGCCGGTCCGTTACGGAAAACTGGACGTTCACCAGGTCCACGCTGACTTTCAGCGTGTCCTGTGAAGGAGGCTCCGCAAAGCTAACAGGCACGGTAAGGGCCAAAGCGAGAACCATGACTCGAACGGCGTGCATCAACCCCATGTTATCATGCCCATTTGTATGACACTGACTTAGACGAAGCGTCTCGATTCGCGTTAAGAACAACTTGATGCTGAAATTAACGAACACTCTGACCGGCAACCTGGAGCCCTTCTCTCCGGATAACGGCAATACCGTACGAATGTACACCTGCGGTCCGACGGTATACGACTTCGCGCACATCGGAAACTTGAGAACCTTTGTGTTCGAGGACATATTGCGGCGCCATCTGCGAGGCAAAGGCTGGACGTTGAAGCACGTGATGAACATCACGGACATCGACGACAAAATCATCAACAAAGCTATCGAGGCGGGCCAGGACATCAAGACTTACACGGCGCCATACACCGAGGCTTTCTTTAAGGATTGCGAAACGCTGCGCATCGAGCGCCCTGACATCGTGACGCCCGCAACGGATTACATTCCCGAAATGATCGATCTCGTGGGCCGTCTGATTCAAAGTGGTTACGCTTACCCGGAAGGCGAGTCGATCTATTATCGGATTTCCCGGTTTCCGAGCTATGGCCGTTTGTCGCGCCTCGAGAAAAGAGAATTGAAGCTTGGCGCGCGCATCGACGTTGACGAATACGAGAAGGAAGAACCCCGCGACTTCGTTCTCTGGAAAGCCCCGAAGCATGAAAAAGAGCCGCGATGGGAAGCGCCATTCGGAACAGGCCGCCCGGGGTGGCACATTGAGTGTTCTGCGATGGCGATGAAACAGCTCGGAGAAACTCTCGATATTCATTGCGGCGGCGTCGACAACATCTTCCCACACCACGAGAACGAGATCGCTCAAAGCGAGGCCGTCACAGGAAAGCCCTTCGCCCGGTTCTGGATTCACGGCGAGCATTTGCTCGTCGAAGGCGAGAAGATGGCGAAATCGAAGGGAAATTTCTATACGCTTCGGGACCTGATCGACCGCGGATACGATCCCCTCGCGATCCGTTACCTTCTCGTTTCCGTGCCATACCGCAAGCAACTGAACTTCACCTTCGAAGGCCTCGACGCCGCAAGAAGCAGTCTGGATCGGATCAAGGAATTTCTTTTCCGTCTGAAAAGTTCGAAGTTCAAGCCCGGCAGGAATCCCGCAATTTCGGCCGTGTTAACGACTGCGCGTAAGCAGCTCGATGCCGCGCTCGACGATGATCTCAATACAGCGCAGGCTCTTGCCGCCGTTTTTGGGCTCATTAAAGAAGGCAATATTGCTCTTACCGAAGACGCCCTCGAGGAAGAAAACCGTTCGGAAATCCTCCAATGGTTTGAAGTTGTCGAACAGCGGCTCGGTATCGTCCCGACAGTGGAAGCACTCGTGCAGGTCGATGAGAAGGTCGGCTCGTTGATCGCCCAGCGAAATGAGGCCCGCCGAAACCGGGACTTCGCGAAGGCCGATCGGATTCGACAGGAATTGCTCGATCTTGATGTGATTATTGAAGATACGCGCGAGGGAACAAAGTGGCGGCGAAAATAATGTCCGACAAGCTCCCGAAAATAGTTACGGAACTTCCCGGCCCACGGGCCCGTGAGGTGATGGAAAACGACCACCGGTATATTTCCCCGTCGTATACACGTTCCTATCCTCTTGTTGCAAAAAGCGCGCGCGGCGCCATTGTCGAGGATGTCGATGGAAACTTCTTCCTGGATTTCAGTGCCGGCATCGCCGTGTGTTCGACCGGTCACTGCCATCCGGATGTTGTTCGGGCCATTCAGAAACAGGCGGAGTCTCTGATCCACATGTCGGGCACGGACTTCTATTACGAGCAAATGCCGCAGCTCGCGCGCAAGCTCGAAGCCCTGATGCCCGACGGCAAGGATTGGCGCTGTTTTTTTGGAAATTCTGGCACCGAAGCGATCGAAGCCGCAATGAAGCTCGCCCGCTATGCAACCGGCCGCTGGCAGTTCATCGCCTTTCAGTTTTCGTTTCACGGCCGCACGATGGGTTCTTTGTCGCTGACATCATCGAAGGCTGTTCAGCGGAAAGGATTCGGGCCGCTGGTGCCGGGCGTGACGCATATTCCGTACGGCAACGCGAGCTACCTGGAAGACGTCGTGTTCAAAACGACGGTCAATGCCGGCGAAGTTGCGGCGATCGTTGTCGAAGCGATTCAGGGCGAAGGCGGATACGTGGTTCCACCGCCTGAGTTTCTTCCGACGCTCGAAAAGATCGCCCGCAAGCACGGGATTCTGTTGATCGCGGACGAAGTGCAGTGCGGGATGGGCCGGACCGGAAAGATGTTCGGCTTCGAGCATTTCGATTTTCATCCGGACATCGTCGCGATCGCGAAAGGTATCGCGTCAGGTATGCCGCTCGGCGTTACCATGGCTCATGCCGACGTAATGACGTGGCAGCCCGGCGCACACGCGTCCACGTTCGGAGGAAATCCCGTGTGCCTGGCGGCTGCGCTCGAAACCGTCCGTTTATTGCAGGAACAATATGTCGCGAATTCGGCGAAAATGGGCGCATTCATTCGCCCGAAGCTCGAGAAACTCATGAGTCGCCATGCGGTGATCAGCGATGTCCGCGGTCTCGGCCTCATGATCGGAGTCGAAATCACAAAGGACCGGAAAACGAGAGAAAAGGCGCCGGAGCTTCGTGATGCCATCATCAATGAATGCTTCCACCGCGGCTTGTTGATCCTGGCTGCAGGTCCTTCAACGATTCGGCTCTCGCCGCCTTTGATGGTCGATGAAGAACAGGCCCAGTTTGCCGTCGACACATTGTCCGACGCGATTGCGGCTGTCGCCAAATAACTGACCCATGCCATTCCCGCTTTTGCTCCGCCGGTTCCTTACCTTTGGCCGGCGCTCGGAAATTCTCGGCATTGCCTACCTTCGTTCTCTGGGATATCGGGTAGTCAGATCCGGCTATCGCACGCGGGATGGCGAAGTAGACGTCATCGCCTGGGAAGATGAGGTCCTGGCTTTCGTCGAAGTGAAGTCGCTCCAGTCATCGGAGCCGCCCGAAGATTCCGTCGGTTACCGGAAACAAAAACGCATCATCCGGGCCGCGGAAGCCTACATCGCCCGTCATCGGCTTCACGATGCTCCCTGCCGATTCGATATCCTTTCAGTGACCGTGCTTCCGGGCTCCAGGCCGGAATTCCGCCTTCTCCGTGATGCCTTCCGTATGTATAATTGAGGCTCTACGCGGGACTAACTCAGTGGTAGAGTGCGACCTTGCCAAGGTCGAAGTCGCGGGTTCGAATCCCGTGTCCCGCTTTTTCTTTTCAACAACTTGGCGTTCCCAATTTCACGGTTCTGCCCAATAATTACCCCGTAGTATCCAAAAACTCGATTCGCACAGATCAATGGCATCGCTTCCTCTGTTTCCATCATGCCGCGTTCCGGTCGTAGTAATTCAGCATGCCGTCCAGCCGTTGGCGCCGGCGGACAATCCCTGTGTTTTCCGCGATACTTTGGATTGGAACGATGAGCCGATTTCCGAGCCCTTGATGGTTCCTCTCGGTGTGATAATGTGCGACGAAATTGTGGGTCGCATTCCGCAAAGAATCTTCACCAAAGAAGATCATTCTCTCCAAGCAGCTTTCCTTGATAGTGCGAACGAACCGTTCGGCGTATGCGTTTCTGCTGCCATCCATACTCACCACCGGCAGCAGATGGGAGTGACGGGCTCCGCACCGGCCTTTCCGTCCTTCAACCCTGCGTCTCCTCAACCTGGTCAGAGGCATCGCAGAGAATCCGGATTGTCACGACAACTGCCGGAATCAGATAAATAAACGTCACACAAACCCACATTAAGGCCCCGGCAGTTTCCTGGTCTCGCAGAGGTGGGATGTCGAGTTGAGATCCAGACAAGTAGGTCTCATAGACAACTCGATCCGAGAACGTCAGAAATGCAGAAAGCGCGTCGCACGGGAGTGTGCCAAGGAAAAGGTATAGCGGAACAGACCACCGAGGCCCATTCGAGACGCCAGGCCGCGGTTCAATGATGGGCCACCAGAAAAGGAGGCCGGCAGCCATAAACGTAGCGCGCTGGATTTCGTGCCATGCGTACGACCGCATTCCCAGCTCGAACGCGGCGGGCACATGCCATCCAATGACGGCTCCTGTACCGGCAAGCCAACCAATCGCCGGATGAGTTAGAGCATGCCCAATCGTGCGTGCCGGCGAACAACGGAGAAGCGATGCTAGAACGCGACAACCAAACCGCGGGAGACCGTATCGCAACGATAGGACAGGCGCTCCCAGCAGAATCAAAGGAGCGCCTGCGGTCATTAGCAGAAGATGCTGCACCATGTGGATTGAAAGCCGTTCATGATCGCCATCGGCCAGAGGCGACCCGATCGCGATCCAGACTGAAAGCAGGCCAGCGACGAAGACCCCAAGCCCCCAAGTCGGGATCACGTTTGGAAGAGTCTTCCGAAGTCGATACCAACCTCGCGTGTAGATGAGTGCCAGGAGCACCAGAGGCAACGTCACTGGGAGGCTGAGAGAGCCTGAATGCAATGCCGCTTGTTCGCTTCCTCCCATCGGTGACTTTATCGGGGAGGGGATGAAGATGGCGCTGCATTGGTTTCGTGCGTGTGCCTTCGGGAAGCATCTTGCGCCGCAGCCTGCCCTGCCGGATGCAGTGTTTCGAGGAACCCCACGAGCGCATTAGTTTCTGCGGGACTCAAATTCTTTCCATACGCCGGCATATTGCCCCCGCCCTGGATCACCTGTCGGATCAGTTGATCATGTGTGAGTCGGACAGCGACTGCATCGAGTGCCGGTCCACGCTGTCCACCCTTGCCGTCGAGAGCATGGCAGTTGTGGCACTGCTTGGCTTGAAAAACCAGCGCACCCTGGCGTTCCAGTGCCGTGCGCTTCGTCAGATATTTCGCTGGAATAGGTTCACCGCTCCATGCATCCATCACTGGACTCCACGGCGCGTCGCGAGCTACGTCCGTGAGCGTGCCGAATGCGACGACGGCCAGCATAACTATAAGAACTGCCATAGGGCGGCGTCTCCAGCTCTTCTCACCTTCACCTGACACGAATGGAAGCGCGAGTAACACCAAAACTGCAATCGCTGGTCCGATGAGCATCGCCGGCGTTTCGAGTGATGACGGAAGCAGGGACAGCACTGCGTAGAGCCACAGGAAAAAGAAGTCAGGGCGCGGCACTGTTTGGATAATCGTAGGGTTCGGCTGACCGCCCGGTCCGATTGGGCCGAAATACAGAGCACATGCCGCGATAGAGAGAAGAATGAAGCCGGAGAAGACTACGTCTTTCCACACCGCGTCGGGCACAAACGGTTCGCCTTCTTTGCGGGTGAGCTCACGATATTCCCGCAGATACGTTTCGCGCGAAACGGGGCGGCCAGGTCTCGGCCATTCGTTGATTCCGAGTTTCAGAACCAGGAGCACGTGCAGGCCAACGATCGCGATCAGGATTCCCGGAATTACGAATACATGGAGTGCAAAGAACCGGGAGAGTGTTGCGCCTGCAATGATGGGTCCGCCCAACAGAGAACTTACAAGCCACGGGCCCACGAGGGGGATTCGGCTTGAAACAGCCGCGCCGATGCCCAATCCCCAATAGGCGTCTTGATCGAATCGCAACACCTGGCCCGAGAACGCCATTCCGAGCGTCATTAATAGAAGAAACACACCGGCAAGCCAGGTCAGCTCTCTCGGGAACTTGAAGGCACCGAAAAGGAAGACCTGCACCATGTGAATAAAAACAATTGCTACCATAAAATTCGAGCCCCAGCCGTGCAGGGCTCGAATGAACCAGCCGAGCGTAACCTCACGATTGAGAACTTGCAGGCTGTCCCAGGCCTGGCCCGCTGCGGGTACGTACACGGTGGCAAGAAGGATCCCGGTGACAATCTGGAGAACGAACACTGTCAGTGCCGCACTGCCAAAAACGTAGAACCAGCTTGCGGCCTGCCGCGGGACCGGATGCTCCAGCGTCTCTCGAATTGGGCCGCCGAGTTGAACCCGGCGATCGAACCAGTCGGCAATGTTGGCAATCAAGCGCATCGCGGGCCCCCTGGTTTGATGTTGGCGGCGAGGGTGGGTGTGGGCATCTCCCCTGCTTTAATAAAGAGCGAGTCGCCTTCGACTTTGTAGCTGTACTGAAACAAGCCGCGTTCCGGAGGTCCGGCAGCGCGGGAGCCGTCGGCATAATAGACGCCGCCGTGGCAAGGGCACATGAACAAGCTTGACTGCGGGAACCAACGTACTGGACACCAGAGGTGCGCGCAATTGATCGCGAAAACCTGAAAATTTTCGGTATCGACGTGGCGAACCCAGCAGGCAATGTCCGCGGTTACTCCATCCCACGGATTCACCACCGGATTACGGTACGTTGCAAGGCGGGTCTCGCCTGCAGGAAAGTTATTCAGCGAGCCGAGTGATATCCAGGATGCGTACCCGGGTCTCCGCTGACGAATCATCGGAGAAAAGATGTAGCGCACGATCGGCACGGCCAGAATGATGCCCACCAAGGCGTTAAACAAAACTGCGAGCTTCAGGAACAAGCCACGTCTTGAGATTCCTCCAGGCAAATTCATTGAAGTTCTCCCGGGGTGCGTTGTGCGCTTGCGTAAGGCTTACCTGGAAATTGGGGCCGTTGGTCAGCCAACCAGGCCACAACATCGGAGACGTCCTCCGGGGACATCGGATGGTTTGGTACGTTGCCGCGCCAGTCTGGAGCGCCAAGCTCGGGTCGTCCGACAATTACAATCGTGCGAAGACCCTGGTCGCTAACCAGGGCAAGATAAGAGCCGTCGATGATGGAACTGGCCGTTCCTCCGCGGCCTTCACTGCCGTGACACGAAGAACAGAAGACGGCATATGCCATCGCGCCACGCTTT
>QHXD01000676.1:438-3424 GCA_003223895.1 Acidobacteriota bacterium | reverse complement strand
AGCCGCGCAGATCCGGACACACAACGTGGTAGCGCTGCGCCAGTTTTGCAGCGACCGCGTGCCAAAGCACATGATTGTTGGGATAGCCATGAAGCAAGAGCAAAGGCGGCCCCGAACCTCCATGACGCACGCGAATGACGGCGCCCTTCGTCCGCATATCGAGATGCTTGAAGCCCGGAAACAGCGCCGCGACCTCCGGACTGCCCCATCGCGTCGGATCGCGCACATAGTCTTGGGGCGAGGCTTCGCTCATGGAAGATGTCTGCTGCGCGAATGCAGGTGTACCGGCGGTCGCTGCGACGGCTCCCGCAGCTAAAACCTGAGCCAACGTGCGGCGGCTAATTCCCTTTCCAATGGGATGCTCGGATTGCGATTGCGCGTCCATGATGTTCTCCCGGGTTTAGCAGCGCTTAAGCCACGAAGAATTCGACGAATGACCACAGACGAAGGTCAAGAATTGCTCTGCAACATCCAAGGCACTATTGCCACCGGCTCATCGCAATTTCGCAAGCAAGGTTCGCTGCCGGCGGCTCGACGGACATCATATCAATTTTTCGGCGATCTTCTCGCCCGATTTGCCGTTCTCCCGACAGCCTGCAGGAAATGGCCGGGCCACCGCCATCCCCTGTGCTTCGCATAGCGAAGTATCCGGGAGACTGGGAACTTGGCATTCGATTGGTCAATGGACGTAATACCGCCTACCCTTCACTTAACCAGACATGTTCTGATCGGTAGTTCTCACTTTCCGTAATGCCGACATAACCGGCCAAGTGGCGGATTGAACACTACGGCGTAGAGCGAGAGTAGTCGAACATGTTCGTTTTCATATGTCTCCCTCATGATTGCGAACGCAAGAGTCAGCCCACAACACAAACGAGTCAGCCGGTCAAAAGGCGTACCGTAATCCGAAGACGATGCGGCGACTTCCGCCATCCGTGGCCCATTGATTCAAGAAATTTGCCGACGTGAGTGCTGCGTCGGGGATTCCGAAGTTTCGTGTATTCGTGGCGTCATAAAATTCCGCCCGGAATTGAAGCGTGTGCGTTTCGGCAAATCTCGTGTTCTTGACAATTCCAAAATCCAAATTCGACAGAGGCGAAGACCGCAGAACGTTGCGGCCCATATTTCCGAGCGGACTTGCGGCAGTTACGTGAGAAAACAGTCGCACTCCGCCAGCTCGATAGATCTCTTCGAGGGACATGTGCGCAAGGTCGAGATCCGTGTTCACATTGGCTCGAACTGTTGAAATTAGGCCGGCCAAGCGCAATCCTGGATCGGCGCCATCAAGGACCGAGAAGGGTGCTCCCGACTGAAGAGTTAGGAACGCTGTTGCTTGCCATCCGCTGAAAAGCTTTCCGAGGGCATCTTTGCGTTCAGGGCGCACGGGCAGTTCGAAGACTCCATTCACGGTGAACCGATGGGGCCGGTCGAATGCCGAGCGCCCGCGGTCGGCGCCTCGGTTGAAGGAATCCTGTGGGAACGCGATTTCGCCGGTAGGAGACGGATTCACGATATCCGATTGGCCATCGATAAAAGAGCTCCACGTGTAATGGGCCGCCATGGAAAAGCCGCCGGCGAGCCTCTTCTCGACGCTCGTTTGTAACGAATGGTAGATCGATGATGTGCAATTGCACCGTAGTACAACAACGCCCTGGGCCGGGTCGACACGCTGCCGTCCTCCTGAGCCTGGAACAGTTGGGTTACCGTCTACGTTTGCGAGCAGCGCAGTCCCCTTGGTTCCGACGTAGCCGATATTCAAAACCCAATTCGTTTTTAGCTGTCTCTGCAACTGCAACGAAAACTGCTCGGCGTGAGACGAGCGAAGGTCTGCGGCCAGCACTCCACGCTTCAGCGTATTGACATTACCGGTTATGGGAGACACGGCGGCGACAGTGAGAGCGCTCAGTGCGTTGGGAACGGCCGACAATGAAACGCTCTTTACAAACGGAAATGACCCGAATTGATCCTGGCCGAGGAACGCGGCATTAAAGAGGTGGTCATATGTCCTTGCATAACCACCGCGCAAAACTGACTTGTTTTCGCGAAGAGCCGGCCCAGCCATCCCGCATGCGGAAATTGGTAACTAAATCCAAAACGTGGTGCCCAGTCACGCAAATCTCGGGCTGGCAGCGCCGAGACTGCGAAGCGCGGATCACCACCGGCCGCATCCACGATCGGTTGATTGTTCCGGCGCAGGTCATCGGCCGGATTGCGTGGTAATTCGTAACGAAAACCGTACGTCAGGCTGAGACTGCGGAGGATCCGCCACTGATCCTGTGCGAAGAAGCCATGATCGGAATACCGATAGTGATACCAAGGACTGCCACCAGGCAGTGGAGGATTGATCGCGAGTTGCTGAGCGAAGTCATCCACCAGATTCTGAAGCGTGTTATAGACCAAGCGGCCTCGAAGCGTTGCGGCGAAAAGCAGTGCTGTGTCGTGGCGGCTGAGATCTGCTCCAAATTTCAGCGAGTGTGGACCGCGCACGAGTGCAATGGTCTCCTGCAGCTGGTACGTGTTGGATCTGTTCGTCCTGGGAAGGGTAGCCGCCAGTCCGATGCCGGTCCGCGTCGGGCCGTCTTGAAATCCTATCAAGCCGAGCTGATTCACTTCGACGGATGGAATCAGCCCTGAGTTGGGATTTGACGCAGTGTTGTTCGAAGTGGTGCGGTGATAGGACACGCGTAGCTCGTTATAACTGGAAGGTGATACCACGCTGTTTAAGAACGTGGTCGCCGATTGCCGCCTTAAAGGCGTAACAGTGGTCAGGTTCGGTGGTGAAACCTGTCCGTCACCAGAATTCAAGCTGTCGTCGAGAAGATACCGGCTTCCGATGGTATGCCGCCCATTCAACCGATGATCCACTCTGCCTGATGCCTGCCACGCATTGAACACGATATGGCTGGTACCGGTCAGCGTCCCCAGCGGGATCTGAACGGTTGGGCCCCCTATGGTAACCGGCGCTGATAATCCGGCCACTTCGGAT
>QHXD01000676.1:0-228 GCA_003223895.1 Acidobacteriota bacterium | reverse complement strand
GTTCAACTGGTTGTCATTGTGAAACCAAAATGCAGTGCCGTGTGGATCGTTGCCGCCATTCTTCGTAATGACATTTAGTATCGCACCGGTGCCGTTCCCGTATTCAGGCGCAAACTGATTTGTCACTAGGCGGACCTCGGCGATGAGATCCGGGTTGTTCAAGCGTTGGTTCTCGCCAGTTACTTGCGCCATATTCGTGTCTTGCCCGTCGATCATAAAATTGTTCGA
>QHXD01000689.1 GCA_003223895.1 Acidobacteriota bacterium | reverse complement strand
CCCGAAAATGTTCGGACGGTTCATGAACGATACGCTCGGCAAGCTCCATTTCTGGATCACCTTCGCCGGCGTATACGCCGTGTTCTTCCCGATGCACATCCTTGGCATCGGTGGGCAGATGCGCCGAATTTATGATCCGACCCAGTACATGTTTCTCGTGCCGCAACAGCCGGTGAATGTCTTCATCTCGGTCTCGGCATTCATTCTCGGGGCCTCTCAATTAATCTTTCTGGTCAACTTCTTCCCGAGCATTTTTGCCGGCCGGCGCGTGACCGAGCGCAATCCGTGGCACGCGACCACACTCGAATGGTCCGTACCCAGCCCTCCGGGCCATGGTAATTTTGGAGATGAGCTGCCGACGGTTCACCGCTGGGCCTTCGATTTCGCCGTTCCCGGTGAAAAGGAAGACTTCATTCCCCAGACTGTGCCGGCGACAGTTCAAGCTAAGCACTGAGTTGTTATGCCTGTAGTTACAGAAGAACGACGAGACGTTATCATCCCACCGCCTGTTTTGCCTGGCGACGGGGGAGGAGAGGGAGGCGGCTCCGGCGATTTCAGGGCGTTCCCTGTATCCAAATATCAGATTGCAATTTGGATTTTGCTGACGACTATCGTCATGCTTTTTGCCGGCCTGACGAGCGCCTACATCGTGCTTCGCGGCGTGCCGGCATGGCAGAACATCGAGCTTCCTTCACTGCTCTGGCCAAACACAGCCATTCTCCTTCTGAGCAGTTTCACGATTGAGTTCTCGCGCCGGGCCGTGCGTAAGAATCACCTTCAAACAATGAAAGGCTGGCTCGCGATCAGCGGCGTACTGGGTCTGGCTTTCATCGCTGGTCAGATTGCAGCGTGGCGGCAGTTGGTGAACGCAGGGGTTTATCTGCCGTCGACCCTTCAGAGTTCCTTTTTCTACCTGCTGACGGGTCTTCACGGCCTCCATCTTATGGGAGGTATCGTGGGGCTCAGCTACGTCCTTTACAGGGCGCTGGGGAGCGGGTTAACGGCATTCAATCACGAATCACTGAAGCTGTGCGCGACTTACTGGCACGTGATGGATGCTCTTTGGATTTATCTGTTTCTGCTGTTGTTGTTGTCGTAAATCACCTGTGGCGGCGGTCTATGACCGCCGGACGGCGCTCATAGAGCGCCGCTACAGTAACGGAGAAGATCTGAATGGATTCGAGCTTAGCTGCTGAACAGCAACGGATACTCGCTTCGGATTGGGGCGGCGGAAAATCACCGTTTGGCACCAGTTGGAGCAAGTTCATGATGTGGATCTTCATCATCTCCGACGCGTTGACATTTGCGGGATTTCTGATCGCGTACGGTTTTATGAGGAGCATCAGCCCGGCATGGCCGAAGCAGACCGAAATCTTCAACATGGTCCTGATCACGTTCATGACGTTCGCTCTGATCTCGTCGAGCGCGGTCATGGCCATGGCCGTCGGTGCCGCCCGCGCAAGCAATCCGAAACTGGCCTTTAGATTCCTGGTGCTGACGATTATTGGCGGATTTATCTTCCTGGGATGTCAGGCTTACGAGTGGACGCACTTCATCGAGGAAGGAGCGCGCCCCTGGACCAATCCCTGGATGCCTGCAGTACCGCAATTCACCGCCGCCTTCTTCGTCATTACGGGCTTTCACGGATTTCACGTCTTTAGCGGTGTCACGATTCTGGCGGTAGTGGCCATACGTGCGGCGATGGGAAAGTACTCCGGTGATCAGGTCGAGAATGCCGGATTATATTGGCACTTTGTAGACGTGGTCTGGGTCTTTGTTTTCGCGTTTTTCTACTTGCTATAGGCGTGGGGGAACCGGCCAAATGCATATCAAGGAGGCCGCCGAAGGCGGTGTACCGACAGAAGCTGGCCGGTGGGCCCGACGCTAAATAGAGAGGATTTGAGAATGGCACATGATACACACGCGATCAGTTACAAGACCTACGGGCTGACCTGGTTCTGGCTCCTGGTCTTGACGGGCCTCGCGCTGGGCCTCGGCTATGCCCCGATTCCTGAAAGGATCAAAGCGCTGCTGCTCGTTTGCACCACGCTGGCGAAGGTTCTGGTAATCGCCGCAATCTTCATGCACCTGCGCTACGAGAGAATCAACCTGATCCTGATCACCTTCACGCCGCTTATACTGGCAATCATCTTCTTTTCTTTCACGTTCCCGGAAACCATGGGCTCCGCAAGCCATGTGATACAGGTCCGTTGAGTATGCGAAAGCTTTTACCGGCGATCTTGATTGTCTTAGCGATTCTTGCTCTTGAGTCCTCCGGATGGGGCCAATGTTCGATGTGCCGAACGGCACTCGAGTCTTCTCCCGAAGGAAAATTTCTTGCCAGCAGCTTTGCGCACGGCATTCTGATGCTTCTGTTTTTGCCGTACATCATCTTCGGGACGATTGCCACGGTTGTGGTTCGCGCCTATCGGAAGAAATCGAAAGACCAGCTGTAGGCGCCGGCTTTAGCCGGCGCGGGCCGGCTAAAGCCGGCCCCTACAGCTTTGGCCCTTCCTTGGGAGTGCCCTCGCCCCTCACATTGTGCGCATATAATTGAGCCATGGACGATCTGGTTCAGCTTGGGACTTTTGGCATGCCGTCACGACCGCCGGAGTTTGAAACGGATCCGGTGTGCCTGATGAAGGTCCTGCCTGAAACCGCTGTCGGCAAATACGAACACAAGGGCCGCACGTATTACTTCTGTAGTCTTCGGTGCGTCGAACGCTTCCGCGCAAACCCTGATCGCTTCGTGGGTTCCCCGAAACCCGGAGGCCTGAATCCGCCATCCGAGATCGTTCAGGGTTTCTACACCTGTCCCATGCACCCTGAGATTCGCCAGCCCGGTCCCGGTTCTTGTCCGAAATGCGGCATGGCGCTCGAACCCGAAATGATCACGGCCGAGGAAGAGGAGAATCCCGAGCTCACGGACATGACCCGGCGATTCTGGATTGGCGCCGGATTGAGCCTGCCGGTTTTCATTTTG
>QHXD01000688.1 GCA_003223895.1 Acidobacteriota bacterium | reverse complement strand
TCGTCCGGAACAAGGTTTTCAATGCCAGAAACGCGTTCGCAGAACAGCGTGATGGCCTGAAGCGCAATCAGTTTGGCGGAGTTTTGGGCGGGCCGATTGTTCGCAACAAACTGTTTTTCTTTGCCGGACATCAGATGACGCTGCTGCGATCCACACCTGTTGAGAATACCGCCTTCGTACCGACTGCGCAGATGCTCGCGGGCGATTGGACGACGGTTGCCTCCCCGGCCTGCAATCAGGGACGGCAGATCACGCTTCGCGCCCCGTTTCAGAACAACCGCATCGATCCGGCGCAGTTCACCACGCCTGCACTGAACCTCATCAAGCGCAGCCCCACTTCATCCGATCCGTGCGGAAAGGTGCTGTTCGGGCGCAAGAGCAATTCGGACGACACGATGACCGTTGGCCGAATCGATTACCAGCGGAGCGACAAACACTCGCTGTTCGGCCAGGGCGATTACATCCGCCGCGCTCACTCCTTTGTACTGGGCGACACATATTCGATCAGTCCGAACATGGTGAGTTCCTTCCGGGGAACTCTGCTGCGCACGATCAATGAAAAAACCGTCAAGGCCGACTTGTTCAACTTCAGTGAACTCGGAGTGAAGGGGCTGTGGTACCCGTCCAACTATCCGAAGATCATCACGATCCAGGTTCAAGGAGCCTTCAGCAGCGGGCCGGGAGGCGCGGCAATGCACACCCCGGGAGTGACAAATTCGACGGTCTACCAGTTCGCCGAGGACCTCAGCCTGATCCATGGAGCTCACCAGATCGGCTTCGGCGCGAACTTCATTCACTCGAACATGAACTACACCGCCAGCACCGCGACTCCGGGGATGTTCGTTTTCAACGCCACGAATACGGGACTCTCGCTGGGCGATTTCATGACCGGCAAACCGAATTCCTGGACCCAGAGCCAGATTTCCACGCAATACAAGCGCCAGCACTACATCGGCATGTATATCCAGGATACCTGGAAGGCAACGTCGAAGCTCACGTTGAACGGCGGCGTGCGATGGGAGCCGTTCCTCTTCCCCTATCATGCGCGCGCCAAAACCGCGCGCTTCCAGAAGGACTCGTTCGACAAGGGTCTTCGAAGCACCGTGTTCAAGAACGCTCCTGCAGGCGTGCTGTTCTCGGGCGATCCGGGAGTTCCCGATACGGGCTACTCGGAAAGCTCCGCCCGCTGGTTGCATTTCGCGCCGCGCCTGGGGCTCGCGTTCGATCCGAAGGGCGACGGCCTGACCGTAGTGCGCGCCGCATACGGAATCTTTTTCGATTATCCGCATTTCAACAACTTTGCCGGCCTGCGAAACACGCCGCCGCGCAACGTGAATGTCAGCATTCCCCAGCCGGTTGGCGGGTTTGAGGATCCATGGCAGGGCTATCCCGGCGGCAATCCTCTGCCGGTGACGATCGACCAGAACTTCATTTTCCCCCTGGCCTCGGTCTACACCATCGTTCCTGTCGATCTGAAGACAGCGTACGTCAATGCGTGGAATCTGAGTGTTCAGAAGCAGGTTGGTTCCGACTGGCTGCTTTCTGGAAACTATGTCGGGAACAGCGTCGTTCACCAGTTGAACGGCGCGCAGATCAATCCTGCCATTTACCTCCCCGGCGCCAGTTGCGTGATCGCGGGACGGACATTCTCACCGTGCTCGGCGACCGGCAACACGAATCAGCGGCGTGTGCTCTACCTGCAGGATCCGGTGCAAGGCCAGTATTACAGCAGCGTGGGCATTATCAACGACGGAGGAACCCGCAGCTATAACGCGATGGTGCTTTCCGTCCAGCGCCGTCGCGTTAAGGGCGTGACGGTCCAGGGGAACTACACCTGGTCTCACTGTATCGATGACGGCTATACCGACACCATCCAACAGGGTGGCACGGCACTGCCCGAGCGGAGGGGCCTGTACCGCAGCAACTGCGAACTCGACCGCCGTCACAATTTCAATATGTCGGCGGTCTATGAGACTCCGCAGTTTGCGAACTCAACATTGCGCGTGCTCGGCACCGGTTGGCGCGTTTCGGGAATCGTCAGAATACTTTCAGGGGCGCAGCTCTCCGTGGCAACCGGACTTGGAAGTCTCGGAATTGCGCCGGATGCGACGGATGAAGTGGCACGCCAGATTCTGCCCTCGCCGTATGCGGAGAAGAAAACGATCAATCAGTGGCTGAATCCGGCCGCGTTCATCACGCCCGTCCTGGGCGCGTACGGACCGCTTATCCACGCGGCGAATGTAATCGGGCCGGGCAGCATCCGCGTGGACATCGGCCTGACTCGAACATTCCGCGTCAGAGAAAAACAGTCGCTGGAATTCCGTGCCGAGGCGTTCAACGCGCCAAACCATGTGAATCCGTTGAACCCGGTGACATCGCTGAGCGATCCGAGCTTTGGCCGGATCCTGTCTGCGGCGGACCCGAGAATCATGCAAATGGCGCTGAAGTTCGTGTTCTGATGGACCGCGAAACTAAAACGGAACTAGTGCATGTAGCGGTCTTACAGTTAATTCTGTAAGGTCGCAGTCGACGGCGGTGGCAACGTCTGGGCTTTTGATAGATGTCGTCGCGACACCTTCGCGACTATTGGTTACTAATCGGCTCCCTGAAGTTCCAGCCACGTTCCTTCGTAAAAGTAATGTGTGACAGAGGCTTTCTCCAGAAAAGAGTCATCGAGGCCCTGATGGTCAATGGGCGGTGGCTTTGGCCCACCATACGCTTGGTAGTGGATCATGATGAATTCCCGGCCCACTGCAGTGATCTCCCGCAAAATTCCGAGTTCGCCGTTACCAACACCGTACAAATAATTTTTGTCTTCGTTTCTTGCCAGTTCTTCCGGATGGGCGTCGAGATTGTCGCGGAACACGAGTATCGAACTGAATCCGCCTGACGAACAGAGTACAGCCCAGGCCGTTTGCCCCTGGGTGAAAAAATCGCCGTGAATGACATTTCGTGGCGGTCCGATCGCGCTGGGTTGCGGTATCTTGCATCCCCGCCCGCGCAATAGGGAAATAATGGCATCTGGCAACTCTGGAAACACATCCGGTGGAACCGAAAGAATCGCTTTAGATGCAGCCTCGAAGCGCGCTTCAGGGTAAGCCTGATTGAAAACCGGCGGTGGAATGCGCTCCTGCGGCGCAGCCGACGGTTCTTTTCCACCGGTAGACGGGTTCACCCGCTGCTGTTTCTCGGGCGCTGAGCAGCTACCTGCCACAACAGTTACGATTAAGACTAATGTGAATTTGATTCGGGGGCTTCGCCAGACGTTCGACATGCCCTTAGTTTATGTCGAAAGCGGTGCCGGGCTCTAGGATTACCCGCCGTAAACGCCGAAGGATAGAGCCATCCGTCGCCGCT
>QHXD01000687.1 GCA_003223895.1 Acidobacteriota bacterium | reverse complement strand
TCGACTGGCGCCTCGATACGGGCCGGCGCTCCATTCGCTTGGGACGCTACTGCTCGATCGGGGATCTCCGGAGAAGGCCTCGGACCTCTTGAAGCGGGCGGTAGAGGAGACTCCCCTCAACGCCGAAAGCTGGTTCAGCCTTGGCAGCGCCTACTTCAAGAGCGGGAAACTGGCCGAGGCTCTGGAAGCAGCGAAGCGCGCGATTGTGCTCAACGAAGAAGACGGCCGGTATCAGCAGCTGCTCAGTGAAATCCGAAAGAGGTCAGACAGATGAAATCTTATGGGAGTCCCCTGCTCCCTTCGGCCGCCGCTCTGCTGGTTCTGGGGACATCCTTATTGTTTTCGGCCGCGGATACATTTCCCGTATTCGTGGATATGGCGGGAAAGGTTGGCGTAACTCTGATGAACATCTGCGGCGGAGCTTCCAAAGATTACATTGTCGAGGCGAATGGGAACGGCGCCGCGTTTTTGGACTACGACAACGACGGTGACATGGACATCCTGATCGTCAATGGCTCGACATTGGAGAACTACAAGAAGGGTGGAGATCCGATGATCGCGCTGTACAAGAACAACGGCGGAACTTTTGTCGACGTGACGCGCGAGGCGGGCCTGGTGAAGCGCGGATGGGGCATGGGCGTCTGCGTCGGCGACTTCAACAACGACGGCTATCCGGACTTTTATCTCACTGCCTACGGTCCCAATGTTTTGTTTCGCAACAACGGCGACGGCACCTTTTCAGACGTTACGGCTTCTGCCGGCGTCGCGGACACCCACTGGAGCACGAACTGCGCATTCGGAGACTATGATCGCGACGGTCATCTCGACCTCTACGTCGCGAACTACGTGGCCTTTGATGAAAAAACCGTCCCGCGCCGCGGCAAAAACTCGAAATGCCGGTTTCTGGGCGTCGACGTGTTTTGCGGACCGCAGGGACTGCAGGGCGAGCCGGACGTTTTGTTTCACAGCAATGGCAACGGGACATTCACGGACGTGACGAAAAGTGCCGGCATCAAGGATCCCAACTATTACGGTTTTGGCGTCGTCTTCAGCGACTTCGACAATGATGGCTGGCCGGACATTTACGTCGCCAACGACGGCAATCCGAATCTCCTGTTTCACAACAACAGAAATGGAACCTTTACCGAGATCGGCGTGCTCTCCGGCGCCGGGGTGAACGAGGCCGGACGCGCGCAATCCGGAATGGGCGTCGCGGTGGGCGATTACGACGGCAACGGGCTTTTCGATATCTTCGTCACGAACTTTGCAGGCGATACGAACACCCTTTACCAGAATGTGGGGAAACTGCTGTTTGCGGACGTCACTTCACTCTCAGGCCTTGGCGAAATCTCCCTTCAATACCTCGGTTGGGGCACCGGCTTCGAGGACTTCGATAACGACGGCCTGCCGGATATTTTTGTCGCGAACGGCCACGTTTATCCGCAAGTGGATGCGCTCGATGCAGGCCAGCACTACGCGCAGCGGAAAGAGATCTATCGCAACCTCGGCGGCGGCAAGTTCAAAGAGATGGCGCAGGATCTCGGCGGCGACGTATTGACTCCGAAGTCGTCGCGGGGCGCGGCCTTCGGAGACTTCGACAATGACGGGGACATTGACGTACTCGTCATCAATTTGAACGATCGTCCGAGCCTGTATCGAAATGACGGCGGAAATCGGAATCATTGGATCACGCTCCGCCTCGAAGGCTCACACAGCAACCGCGATGCTATTGGCGCGCGCGTCGAAATTTTCGTCGCAGGCAAGGTGCAGGTCCACGAGGTTCGGAGCGGCGGAAGTTATCTTTCTCACAACGACATGAGGCTTCATTTCGGCCTCGGCAATGCCTCCCGTGTCGATCGAATTCGGATTCGATGGCCGAACGGCAACGTCGAGGAACTACCCGGTATGGACGGGGACCGGTTCGTCACGATTAAGGAGAAGTAAATCCGGTCGCATGGTGTTCTATTCGAGATTCGACTCGAGCGCTTCGCGCAGCGCCACGTCGATGTTCTGCAGGTACACGACCTCATGCCGGCGGCTGGCTTCGATATCACCGAGATACTGGTATTCCTGGGCGAGGTTCCAGGAGACCAGGAAACTGTCCAGGTTCAGAGTCAGCATCTTTTGGAATGTGTCGGCCGCGGCTTTGTGCTGTCGGAGTTTACTTTGCGCGGTTCCCAGATTCAGGTACGCCGTCGCGGAATCAGGAAAGGTTTCGATGGCCTTTAGAAACATTTCGACCGCTTCTTCGGCGCGACCCTCGAGCAGTTTTGCTGCAGCCTCTCGATTAACGACGACTGTGTTGCGGTCGCGATCCGTTTCGGATCGCGCTTCCGCTTCGAGTTTCCGATAGACTTCGAGCTCTCTATCGCCTTCCTCTTTCGCGCCCATTCGCACCAGCGCTGTCGCCAGGACGTAGTGTGCCTTTCGGTGTCCGGCATCCAAGGCCAGGACCTTCGCGGCAGCCGCGGACGCTTCGGGGAAGCGGCCCATTCGCAAGTTCGCGTCCGCAACACGAAAATAAGCAGCGGCGCTTTTCAGATCCGTCGCAACAGCGCGATTGTATTCGTTTAAGGAATCCTCCGTTCTACCGTGCTGTAAGTAGACATCGCCCAAACCCAGGCGGGCGTCGACACTGTCGGGAGTGAATTCCAACGCTTTCTTGTAAGCGGACGCCGCCTCGTCTAACTCCACCAACTCGGCATGAATACTTCCGATTTTCTGATAGACGACGCTTTGCTGAAGGCGTTCAACCGCAGGATCAACACCGGCGGGCGCTTTCATCCGGCTTATCTGCTCGAAAACTTCGAGCGCTTTCCTTGCCTTCTGGCTACTACGGTACAGTTGAGCCAAGTGGTAGCGGACGTCTTTGGAGGTTGGAAACAATTGGGCAGCGCGGTCCATGAGCGTTTCGGCTTCAGTCATCAATCGAGCCTTGAACAATATGGCGCTCATCGCCCCGTACAGTCCTTCATTTAGAGGCACACGGTCTACAGCCTCCTGGAACTTTCTG
>QHXD01000686.1:6325-6705 GCA_003223895.1 Acidobacteriota bacterium | reverse complement strand
CGCGATCGTAATCCACGCGTTGATCTCCGGAACCGTCGCCTCCCGGTACCAGGGCTGGGGCGCGACGGGCACACTCGCTGCCTCCGCGATGGGCGGCATCCAGAAGCCAAGAACCATCGCGCCACCGACCGCAGCAGTCGTGGCGAGGAATTCCCGGCGATCCATGTCTGTCGTGTTCTCTGGGGCTGTCTTTCCTTCTGGTTGTTGCGGCTTCTTCTCAGTCATGATGATGTCCTCTTTTCCTTGCTGCGCCCTGCCGGGCTTGCATTCCTTGAGGCTGCGGCCTTCCGGCCTTGCGCTTCGCGCGCTCCGCCCATGCCCGTTCACGCCCGCAGCGCGGCTGCGCGGTGGATTGCCTGGCGGATGCGGTGATATGTTCC
>QHXD01000686.1:3038-6256 GCA_003223895.1 Acidobacteriota bacterium | reverse complement strand
CAAACTCCTTCCAGGCAAGCTGGACCCGGGGAGACCTGTCAGTCGACAGCCCTTCGATGGTGGTGATCTTCCTGCCGACGGCGCGACTGGCCTGCAGAAAGCAGGATCTCATCGCCACGCCATCGATCAATACGGTGCAGGCGCCGCACTGGCCGATGCCGCAACCGTACTTCGTGCCGGTGAGGCCGATCGAATCGCGGAGCACCCACAACAGCGGCGTCTCCGGTTCCGCGTCCACGAAATACTGGACGCCATTGACGAGAAGCGTGAACGCCATATCGGAACCTCCTTAACGGTTAGGAAACCCGACGGGCCATCAAACTGATTTGGTATTGGTTGGCTTCGCGATGGTTGTATCACCCAGGGCCGCCTGCGTCAAGCTGAGCGCGGGCTGAAGAAAATTCGAGTCGTGGGGTGTTTTCCCGTCCTCGTAAGGAGGGGAAAAGGCCCCCAATACCGAAATTCCCGTCGTACTTTACGAATGATCCAGACCTGCTGCGAATGAAATGGTCCTCGAATCGATGGTCGGATCGACGCTGCTGCATTTTGCTTATGCGCTGAGGACTGCCACTTCGCTTGTGATAACCTGCCGTCACGTTCGCTTCGATCCGCCAGGGCGTCCACTCATTCTGATCGTCGCCGGCGTAAGCAAGACGATCTGTAAAGTTACTTGCAGAAGAGTTATGCCCAACCCTCATTTTGTCGGCCCCGTTCCCGCCAGCACACCGGCGGAGTCAGGGATATCACGAGGCAACGTCCGCGCCTTACCGTACGATTTGCTCAGGGAGGCGGCCCGCCGGTTGGGGATCATGTCGCTCCTTGCGGCCGCGCTCTGGGTGCTCACCACGGTGCTGGATCACCTCGCGATTCGAGCGACCAGCCCCGGCGATCCGCGCTGGATGCAGCCGTTAACGAGCGACGCGATTGCTGGAGCGAGCACGCTCGTTTCCCTCGCCCTGTTTTCCTATACGCGCAAGGACAATCGAGATCCCAGGTTCATTTTGGATCTTGGGCTCGGTTACATGGTGCTGACCTCCGCCGCCATCGGTCTGATATCTCATATGGATCCAGTGCCGGAAGGCTCGTCTGTGTATCCTATGATCAGCTGGCTTGGGGCGGTGGTCCTGATGTTTGCGGCGATCGTGCCGAACCCTCCGATGAGGACGCTGGTAGCCGGACTGATAGCCGTATCCATGAACCCGCTGGGAATGCTGATCGCGAAGGCCCGGGGGACCTGGGACTTCGGCGCCGCGAGCAACGTGCTCGTCATGCACTATCCCGATTACATGCTCGTGGGAGTGTCCGTCGTAATCTCGCACGTCGTAACGAGGTTGGGCCGGCAGATCACCAGAGCGCGGGAAATGGGAAGCTACCAGCTCGTCACGATGCTGGGTAAGGGTGGAATGGGAGAGGTGTGGAGGGCCAGTCATCGCATGCTGGCTCGTGACGCGGCAATCAAGCTGATACAACCGGATATGCTGATCCGTAATTTCGGTAAAAACGCCGACCTCATGCGGCGCAGGTTCGAACAAGAGGCCAGGACGACGGCTTCTCTTCGCTCCCCTCATACGGTGCAGCTATATGACTTCGGTGTCTCCGAAGATAGCGCGTTCTATTACGTGATGGAATTGCTGGACGGCATTGATCTGGAGAGCCTGATCAGGAAGTTTGGGCCGCAGCCTCCGGCGCGGGTTGTATTTATCCTGCGCCAGGTATGCCGGTCGCTCGCGGAGGCTCATCGCCACGGCATCATTCATCGCGACATCAAACCCTCAAACATATTCCTTTGTCGCATGGGAAACGAATATGACTTTGCAAAAGTCCTCGATTTCGGTCTGGTCAAGGTGTTGGAGGACGGAAATGAAACACCTGAACTGGCTCTGGGAAGTCCACACATCGACGGAAGGACTGATCTCTACGGGCTGGGCTGCGTGGCATACTGGCTACTCACCGGAAGCCTGGTCTTTGAGGAAACGGGCGGCACAGCAATGATGTTGGCTCACGTGCATCAGGTTCCAGTCCCACCTTCACAGAGAGGTAAACATGCAGTACCGGCGTCTCTCGATCGAGCCATCATGATGTGTCTCGCAAAGAAGCCGGCAGAGCGACCGGCTGCTGCGGAGACACTTGCGTCTGTGCTCGATAGTTGCGACGACGTTGGCTCCTGGAGCAAGGAAGATGCTGAACGTTGGTGGCAATCCAACATGCCTGAAGACGCTGTCCGCGTGGGTGGCGATGCCAACCCGGTGCACACCAAGTCAAGCGCCAGCCCGACCCTGTGAACCCGCGGCTCATCTTCAGACTCCGGCATTAGCCTACCCCTGAATTCACTATGTTCAGTTAAGTCGGGTAAAGGTATATACAGATCAAGATCGGTGACGGCGTGCGAATGGGAGATCTTCCATTAGCTACCAACTCCATACGTAAAGATGGAAAGATCCTCATTACGACCGCTCTGGATGAGTACACCTGGTATTGGCAAGTCAGTGTCCTGGATCCAAACACAGGACAGGCAAAGCATATACCAACAGATTTCGCCGGAGACATCCTATACGCCGGCTGGACATCCGATGGCCAAATCCTGGCGATGGGCCTGAACACTGAAGGTTCGATCTGGCGCTTTCGACCTCAATGAGCAGTGAGAAATCCGGCTAGAACACCACCTTTGCAGCAAACTGAATCTGACGCTGCGCCCCGGTTTGTGACTGGAACGCTGCGCGCGCAACGGTTGCAAAAGAGCCGCTCGCGGCACTTTGGTTTGGCTGCGCGAAATTTGGGTGATTGGCGACGTTGAAGAATTCGGACCGGAACTGCAGCGACACTCGCTCCGTGAAGCGGAACGATCGCGACAGTCCGAGATCGATATTCTTCAAGCCGTCACTCCGCAGGATATTCCGCCCTGCATTGCCGAATGTGCTGAGCGCATTGATCTGCCAGGCCGGAGTATCGCCTGGAAGACAATTTCGCTGGGCATCGTTCGCGAGCAGAGTGCACGTGTTGAACCACCGGTCGGGGCCTGGGCCTGGAATGTTGGGGTTGCCGATAAGGTTCGGACGATCCTGTGTTGCACCTCCTCCGGTGTTGCTCTCATCGCGGCCCGAAAAAACCGTAAACGGCGGCCCGGTCTGCAGAGTCAATATTCCGGTCAATTGCCAACCTGCGGCGATCGCGTGCAGCGTTCTATTCTGAGTCTTTCCGAATGGCACGTCATAAACCGT
>QHXD01000686.1:0-3019 GCA_003223895.1 Acidobacteriota bacterium | reverse complement strand
TCGGAAACCGAGCGTTCGACACGAAGATTCCTGGCATCCTGTGCAAAGACGCCACTCGCGTCGCTACCGGTGGAAATGCCGGCGTTATCATCGATGGATTTGGACCACGCATATGAACTGATGAAGCTCAGTCCTTTCGCCATGCGCCGCTCGGCACGCACGCTCAGGCCATTGAAATTCGAATTTCCGATCGAAGCAATATAGCCGCCGGTGATGTTCCCATAACCCGGAAACGGCCGCCGGCTGGCGACGGAACCCGGTCCAGGAAGCGCCTGGTTGATATTCCAGGGTATCGGAAGTTTATGGCCTTGTGACCCAAGGTAAGAAACGTCGAGAATCAAATTCGATGCCAGCTCGCGCTGGATCCCGAAGCTCCACTGATTCACATAAGCCGTCTTAAAGTTCGGATCGATTCCGGGCGCGACGACTGAAGGAATTCCGGAGAAGGCATTCGCGAGGTCCGGACGATCCGTCGCTTGAAATGGTCCCGACGTTTGCCGCAACCGGAACGGCGAGTTACGCGAGAGTGGTGTCAGGCCATTCCCTACGATCTGGTGGTTATAGAAAGTCCCGAATCCAGCTCGTACAACGGTGCTCGTGCCTCCGAACGGACGCCAGGCCAGACCAATTCGAGGAGCGAAATTGTTTTTGTCTGTCGACCAGAGCCGCCGTCCGATCTCGGGCCGCGGGCGCGAGCTGAGGCCTGTAGGACTGTTGGTATCGATGTAGTACTCGAGGCCGCCGGCGACTTTGATCGTGTTTCGGGCGGGATCGAACGATGCGATCTTATTGACGCGTTCGGTTTCCGGGAGATCCAGATCGTATCTTGCGCCGAGATTGAGCGTCAGCTTCGGCGTAATCTTCCAGTCGTCCTGAAAGTAGTATCCCGACGAGAACGTCATCGAGTTGTGAAATGGCGTGCCGAGATTACGATCGGCTTGCCGGGGCATTCCCAACAAGAGGTCGGCGACGGCATTGCCGGTGAAGGTGCCATCGAATTGGAAAGCGCCGCGGCCGAACGAAGTGAAGAAGGAGTTGAACAGGAATCGCCGGATGTCGAAACCAAATTTGATCGAGTGCTGACCTGCTATGAAAGTCATGTTCTCGATGTAGTTATACGTGTTGTCGTGGCGCCCCTGCGGCAGGTTGGTCGGACCGCCGATCGTCGCATACCCGGTCACCTGAATTTGCGGCGCTCCATTGTTGAACGGCGTCACGCCGGCGTCGGTCAGGCCGCCGATTCCGAGCGGCTGAATGACGTTGACGTCGCGGTCCTGTTGCAGGCGGTAGAAGCCGAATCGTGTGTAGCCGATGCGCGCTTCGTTGATAAGGCGCGGAGAAAAAATGTGCGTCCACACCACGACAGCATGTTGCGTTCGTTGGAACTCGTCGCAACCCCATCCAGGCACATCGCGCGCTGAGCAGAGCGGATTGGACAGAGCATAGAATTCCGAGGAATCCGCGAATTCGTATACTCCATAGACGTTATCGTTCATGCCGAAACGGTGATCGACTCTGGCAGACCATTGATTGATGTTGAAATGACCTGCGGCGGCAGAATCGAAGTTCGGCGAACCACTACGATTTGGTAAGGGATAAAGCGCAAGAATCCCGGCACCCTGTTTGCTCCACATTGATTGAGGAATCCGGTTTCCTGGAAACGGACTATTTCCATTAAAGGGATTGCGGACCGGCGTTGAAAGGGAGCTGAAATCCCCATTTCTGAACTCAGCCCCAGGAACGGTCGCCAGGCTCGCTTCCTGCTGGCCGCGGCGTTGCCCCTCGTAACCGACGAAGAAAAATGTTCGATCTTTCTTGATCGGCCCGCCCAGCACGCCGCCAAATTGATTTCGTCGGAACGATGGCTTTTGCGTTGCGAAAAAGTTGCGGGCATCCAACGCCGAATTCCGGTGAAATTCCCACAGGGAGCCGTGAAAAGCGTTCGTTCCCGCTTGAGTCGTTACGATGACCTGGCCACCGGCCTGCCTGCCGTATTCCGCTGAATATGTTCCCGTGAGAACTTTGAATTCGCGTACAGCATCCAGAATCGGCCGGTGCAATGGCTGATTTGTCGTCTCGTCGTTGTTGTCGACGCCGTCAAGGATGTATTGGTTTGCAATTTCGCTGTTTCCCGCGACATTCAACCCGCCGCGGAAACCAATCGTCGAGTTTTGCGCCGGCGCGAAGACGTTCGGCTGCAGGAATGCGAGCTGAAGATAGTCGCGGCCATTCAGCGGTAACTCAACAATCTTCTTCTGGTCGACGACGTTGCCCAATGCCGCATTTTCCGTCGTCACGAGGGGCGCGGCGGCGCTCACCTCGACTTCCTCCGAGACGGTGCCTACCTTGAGAGCAATATCAATGCGCGCCTGCTGGCCCGTCTCCAGGACGATGCCGGAGCGAACAACCTTATTGAAGCCCGCGTACTCGGCCGTCACGGTGTACTGTCCCGGAGCGAGTTGCGGCATTGCGTATTCTCCGCTGTCGTTGACAATCACGCTCCGGCTGTCGTTCGTGCCGACGTTGGTGATGGTAATCTTCGCGCCCGGCACGACCGCTCCGGTCTCATCGGTTACCCGCCCTACCACTGTGGCGCGAACTCCTTGCGCTGTGACCAGCGACACGAACACCAAGGTCGCGATGAATCCATTTCGTAGAGAACGCATACTTCGCCCCCTTTGATTTCTTGATGATCAATTCTAAACCACGTGCGTCAACGCGAGTCGCATGATTCGCGGATCGCCGGCCGACAGGATCTTACCGAAGCTGGAGTTGGTCAGAATCGTCTTAGTCGGTTCGGTATCGAGCGCTTTCGGGGACCTGGATGGCGATTTCGTGTGATTCGGCCAACCCGGGAATGCTGACTGGTGCTCGATGCGGCCTCCTGAAGGTCCATTTACGTTGACTTGTGTGCCGAGTCAGCCGGATGATCGGCAACACAAATAAAAGTCAGAGGAGGGAGAAAATGACTTCGCAACCGTTGTTTCTCTCACGTTACAGTTTTCTGGGCAGAAGGATT
>QHXD01000685.1 GCA_003223895.1 Acidobacteriota bacterium | reverse complement strand
TTGTGCAGCGCTCTGAGCAGATCGGCCGGTGAGAAAGGTTTCTGCAACACGGCATGAACGGGGCCGCCAATGGTTTGCCCGAAACTATCGCCGGTGATCAGGCCACTAACCGAAACCACAAGAACGTCGGGATTGATTCGTTCGAGCTTCCGAATCAGTTCAGCGCCGTTCATTCTGGGCATATCCAAATCAGTCAGGACCAACCTGATCTCGTCCCGAAGTTTCGAGTACACGGCTACTCCCTCAATCCCGTCGGCCGCAACGGCGACACGATAGCCATAATTGCTGAGGATCGTGCGAACCAGATCGCGGACTGCGGCCTCGTCATCGACAACAAGAATGAGTTCACCATTCCCGAGCGGGAAATCACTGGATCCGGGTGTGACGGGTACTTCCTCGGACCCGCGATGAAGAGCAGGCAGATGAATTGTGAAAGTTGTTCCTTGTTCCAGGACGCTGTCGACGTCGATGAAGCCGCCGTGGTTCCTGACGATGGAGCTGACGGTTGAGAGGCCCAGTCCCGTTCCGGTTTGTTTCGTACTAAAGAAAGGATCGAAGATTTTCGGAAGGTTTTTGGGCGGAATACCTCGTCCCGTGTCGCTGACCTCGACGACGACATACGGACCACTTTTCTCATCCATTTCGTTGCGGACTGAAATCGTAATCCTGCCGCCATCGGGCATTGCGTCGCGCGCGTTGACGCAGAGGTTCATCAGCACCTGCTCGATTTGAGTCTTGTCGGCAGATACGCGCCACAGATCCCGGGCAATATCGGTGACGATCTCGATGGATTTCGGAAAGGTGTGCCGGATCATTTTATCTGCTGCTTCGAAAACGGGTATAAGGCTCAGGGGTGTCCGGCGTCCTTCGACACCGCGGGCGAACATCAGGATTTGTCTCAGCAGGTTTGCGCCCCGTTTTGCGCAGGTGTCCACCATCACCAGGTATCGCATGCTGTCCGGGTCTGTGTGCTTTTCCTTCAGTATTTCGACACCCATCACGATAGGCGAAAGTACGTTATTCAAATCGTGAGCAATACCTCCTGCCAGGCTGCCCAGGCTTTCCATCCGTTGTGAGCGCAGGAACTGGGCCTCCAGCTCCCGATGTTTTGTAACGTCGCGCCAGGTGCCGTGAAATATCTTTACGTTTCCTTCCTCGTTGGAAGCCACAGTCGTTGTCTCCAGAGCTATGAGCCTGGCGCCGTCTCGCCGTTTCAATTCGACTTCGAGATCCTCAACGTATCCATGGGCTTCAAGGAGGCTGCAGACTTCCTTCCAACGTCGGGCGCTCCGATAGATGTCGCGGCCGATATTCGCGCGAAGAATCTCTTCTTTCGATGAATACCCAAACATTTTCAGGCCGGCCGGATTGATGTCGATCAGGTTACCGTCGGACGAAGCGATGAACAGGGTATCGCGGGATTCCTCAACCTCGGATTTCTTCAGTGCCTGCTCTGCCTCGCGGCGGGCCTTGCGTTCTCCGGCTTCCTGGAGAGCGCGCTGTACCGCCGGAGCGAACCTCGAGAACTTCTGTTTCAACACGTAATCCGTGGCTCCGGCCAACAAACTGTCAATCGCTTCCTCCCCGATCGTTCCTGAGACAAGGATGAACGGGACGTTGGGCCGGAGGTCCCTTGCCATCGCCAATGCCCTCTTTCCATCAAACGAAGGCAGCGAGTAGTCGCTGATGATCAGGTCGATGTCCTCGTTCAAAGCCTCGCGGAAGGCGGTCTCTGTCTCAACACGAACGACGCGAGGGTTGGCCAGCAAAGTCTTTAAGGCGGCCTGGATTAACTCGGCATCCCACGGGTTGTCTTCAAGAAGAAGTATGTGTGCAGGATTCGTCATTGTTTCCTATTTCATCGATGACTCTTCAAGACTGCGCAGCGGCGGCTCACTGGGGATCGCCCAGAAGACTCCAACCTGTTTGACGGCGTCCACAAATGCTCGAAAATCCGCGGGCTTCACGACGTACGCGTTAACGCCGAGTTCGTAGCTTTTGATGAGATCGGTTTCCTCACGGGACGACGTCAGCATGACAACGGGAATCGATTTCAGCTGTGCGTCGGATTTAAGTAGGCGCAGCACTTCGAGCCCATCAACCTTGGGCATCATTAGATCGAGAAGCACCACGGCCGGATTGATGCGTTTTCTCCTGGCGAATTCGCGGCGGCAGTACAGATAATCCAGCGCTTCGGCACCATCCGGCATGACCGTGACTTCGTCGGCTAGATTGTGCTCAAGCAGCGCGGCGAGCGTTAATTCGACGTCTCTGGCATTGTCTTCCACCAGAAGAATGCTTTTAAGATGGTCCATGGCTCTGTCCTCCTTTCGGCAAGCTGCAATAGAAAGTCGCGCCCTTCCCCGGTTCTCCTTCTGCCCAGGTTCTACCCCCGTGGCGATGAATAATCCGGCGAACGGTTGCAAGACCTATGCCCGTTCCCTCGAATTCCTGGTTGGAGTGCAGCCGTTGAAACACGCCGAAGAGCTTGTGCGCGTATTGCATATCGAAACCAACTCCGTTGTCGCGCACGTAAAAGACGATTTCGTGCTCGGTGTCTGTGGACCCGATTTCGATCCGCCGCTCGGACCGTCCCTGGGTGAATTTCACAGCGTTGGAAATGAGGTTTACGAGTGCCAGACGCAGCATGGCGGGATCGCCCTCAACGGAGAGGAGGTCGCGAATGATCCACGTCGGCCGGCCCTCTTTCGTGGATTGCTCGAGTTCTCCGATGACCTGCTGAACGAGGCAGCGGAGGTCGACCACGCTGGCCATCATCCCTACACGAGCCATTTTCGAAAATGCCAGAAGATCGTCGATGAGATGTCCCATCTCCCTCGAAGAGGATTCGATGATCGAGATGAACCGCTTGCTTTGATCGTCGAGACTGTTCGCGGCGTGGCGCTCCAGCAGCGCAATAAAGCCGGCGATATGACGCAACGGAGCGCGGAGGTCGTGAGAGACGGAGTAGGAAAACGCCTCGAGTTCGTTGTTTGCGGCTTCCAGCTGCGCGGTTCGTTCCAGGACACGATGCTCCAACTGCTCGTTCAGCGTGTGTATCTCTGCCTCCGCCTGCCGCCGCCGGTTGTCCATGTCATGGAGAGAACCGGCTGTGACCCAGATGAGCGCGCCGAAAACGACGATGATCGACAGAGCGAAATATGCAAGGCTCAGGACGTTCGAATAAAGTCCGGCGCGCTGGCCCTCCACGACCAGCCATCCGACGAGAATGGGAATTGCCAGAGCCGCCGGCAAGAGCCGCCGGACCATGACACCACCGCTGCTTTCGCTGAGCGCCAGACCCATCAACCCTTGCCCCGGGCGCGCCACAAGGATTCCGAAGGAAAGTACCAGCATCAGCAACAGCGTGTGAAAGGCAAGCGGACGGCGGATGGGAAGAAGGAATACCGAAACGTATCCATACCCATAACCGATCAGAGCCAATAACACGGTCAGAACCGCGGCCAGCGCCAGCAACTCTGACGGCCTCGGGCGGCGGGCTTGCGTATCCAGAAGCACCACCGCAAGGCCAACGAACAGCAAGGTCAGCGCCGTGGCGGCCGGCATCCGTCCCGGGAAAATTTTTGAGACGCTTCCCTTGAACAGCAATTGGTCGATGCTCAAACTCCAGCCGGGCCACGTCTCGATCAAAGTCAGGAGGCTCTTTAGAATGACCAGTCCGGCACTGATTTTCGCGAGCCGATGCTTCCAACTCGGAGTCGATTCTGGGCGCGCCAGCAACAAGGCGGCCCCGGTGAGGACGAAACAGAATGCGGTCTCAGGAGTCATGGTTCCCAACACCGGATTGATAGCGACAAGTCCGGGCAGGCGGAGCAGCCAACCCATGAGCACCAAAGAGCCACCCGCCACACCCGTGTAACCGGCTGCGGCCGAAAGGCGGCTCAGATAAGAAACACCCGGCACCATCAGACTCCAGTCGCAGGCCCAACCTGAGCGTTTCTGGCCGAAAAGATGAGAAGTTTGCACACGACCCCTACAATCAGGGATCACCCAGTACAAGAAGACGCCAAAACTTCATGAAAACGCCTTCAGCGGAGATTCATTTGTTTACGTTGGGAACGCTGGTATGGATTTGCACTCCGGCAAAGAAATATCTGAGATAACAGATCGTAGCTCCGCTACGAACCCGTTTTCTCTCTGTTGGGATCGGGAGCCAGTTGAAACTCGTAGAAGGTGTCTTCGACCTGGTCTGAAATCAGCAAATGGTACCGGGTTAAATGCGACAATCCGTTACCGTTGGGAATCACTTCCACCACGACGGGGTTAACTCCGGAGTAATACTCCGCGATCCCGCCGATAATTCTGACAGGACTTCCAATGGAGAAGCGCGGCATCGTGTACCTTCCTTGATTATCTCGTGGGGAAAAACACCTCGGTAAACGCTAGCAGACATCGAGATGAGCCGGGAAGAAGATTGCCACCCTCGTAACTAGCCTTGAATCATTCCGGCAGCGACGGTGTCATTCGTTTCGTCAAGGAGGATGAAGCCGCCGGTCTGGCGGTTCGCATCGTAGGGATCGCAAACAATCGGCTGCAGGGTTTTGATCCGTACCTGGCCGATATCGTTCGTTTGCAGTTCGGTGACAGGCGATTCCCGGTCGAGCGTGTTGACGTCCAGGCGGTAATCGATTTCGTTGATGATGCAGCGAACCGACTTTGTGGTGTGGCGAAGCACGTACCGATGGTTCAGGCGTAGCTTCCGCTCGTTCATCCAGCAAAGCGTCGCTTTGAATTCGGTGCGCGCTGCCGGAAGGCTTGTTTCCGACGAGATGAGATCGCCGCGTGAGATATCCAGATCGTCGGCCAGTAACAGCGTGACGGATTGCCGGCTGAACGCTTCATCCAGCCTCCCGTCCTGGGTCACGATTCCGGTCACTGTCGTTCGCGCGCCCGAGGGCAGAACAACAACAGCGTCGCCCACGCGAACCGATCCGGACGCCACACGCCCCATATATCCGCGGAAGTCCGCGAATTCCTGTCCGGGCGGCCGGCTCACGAGCTGAACGGGAAACCGAAATGGCCTTTCCGACTGATGATCATCCACCTCGATCGACTCGAGCAGTTCCAGAAGTTTTGGCCCGTTGTACCACGACATTCGAGGGCTGGGTTCGGTGACGAGATCTCCTTCCAGAGCCGAGATGGGAATACAGTACACGTCGGCCCCGCCGAGACGCTCGATGAAGTCGATAAAATCCATCCGAATGGCGTCGTAGGCTTCGCGCTTGAATTCCACGAGGTCCATTTTGTTGATCGCGACGATGAAATGCCGGATTCCGAGCAGGTATGCAATGAAGGCATGACGCCGAGATTGCGTCACCATGCCGTTGCGGGCATCGACGAGAATGACTGCGAGATCGCTGGTGCTAGCGCTCGTTACGAGGTTCCGCGTGTACTGCTCGTGACCGGGTGCGTCGGCGATAATGAATTTTCGTTTGGGAGTTGCGAAATAGCGGTAGGCGACATCGATGGTGATGCCCTGTTCGCGCTCGGCCTTCAAACCGTCGGTGAGAAGCGAAAAATCGATGCCTTTGCCGCCGCGCCGTTCGTTTTCGCGGCGGGCTCCTTCGATCTGATCTTCAAATGCACCCTCTGTTTCAACCAGCAGCCTGCCGATCAGAGTGGATTTTCCGTCATCGACATTACCGGCCGTCGTAAAGCGCAAAACATTAATGCTCAAAAGTACCCTTCCCGCTTCTTGTCCTCCATGGTGTTCGAGCCATGGTCGATGATACGTGTGGACCGTTCGCTGATTTTCGCCGCGCCGGCTTCCGCAACGATATCTTCAAGACTCGCCGCGCAGGACGCCACCGCGCCCGTGCAGGGAGCGCAGCCCAGAGTCCGGAAGCGCACGGACATCATTTGAGGTTTCTCGCCATCCTTGAGATGCAGCGCGTTGTCGGCCGGAATCAACGTCCCGCCGCGCTCCACCACTGGCCGTTCCTTCGCGAAGTACAAAGGAACAACCGGGATCTTTTCCTGAAGGATGTACTGCCAGATGTCGCGCTCGGTCCAGTTGGACAGAGGAAACACGCGCATCGATTCGCCTTCATGGATGGCTCCGCTGTAGAGATTCCACAGCTCCGGACGCTGCCTGCGCGGATCCCACTGCCCGAAAGCATCTCTCAGCGAGAAGACGCGTTCCTTGGCTCTCGATCGTTCTTCCTCGCGACGCGCACCGCCCATCGCTGCGTCGAACTGATATTTTTCGAGCGCGTGGAGAAGAGCGGCCGTCTTCAACTGCCCGCAGCATCGCGCCACACCAAGCTTGAGGGGATGCGCGCCCGCCGCAATGGCGTCTTCGTTTCGGTGGACGATCAGCCGCGCTCCGATCGACTTTGCAAATTCGTCGCGGAATTTGATCATCTCGGGGAATTTATAGCCCGTGTCGACGTGGAGAAGAGGAAAAGGCAGCGGCCCAGGGTAAAAAGCCTTGCGCGCCAGGTGAACCAGCACGCTGGAGTCTTTGCCGATCGAATACAAAAGGACCGGGTTCCGGAACTGCGCGACCACTTCGCGAAAAATATAAATGGACTCGCTCTCCAACTCGCGAAGATGCGTCCATTCCTTGTTCATACTTCGACTTTCTTGTGCAAATGCAGCCCGCATTCTTTCTGGCTCTCCTGTTCCCACCACCAGCGTCCCGAGCGGCCGTCTTCACCGGCAGCGACGGCCCTGGTGCACGGCGCGCAACCGATGCTCGGGTAACCGCGATCGTGCAGGGCGTTGTAAGGAACCCCGTGTGTATTGATGTAGGACCATACTTCTTCGCCCGTCCATTCCAGCAACGGGTTCAGCTT